>NZ_JBXAGC010000007.1:0-159958 GCF_058793725.1 Acidovorax sp. GW835-FHT14B10 | reverse complement strand
TTCACGTTGGCAATGTCTACGCCCGTGCCGTCCGATTTGACGCGGACTTTCACGTTGTAGTCCACCACGCGTTTGACTGGGACGAGGATTTTCATCAGAAGGTTTCCTTGTGGATTGGAGAAATAAATGCGGATATGCGCGCCGGCATGGTGGCGTTACTCGGGGGCAATTCCCTTGTCGCGGATCAGCTGGCCCCAGCGGGTGTAGTCCTGCTGCACGCGCTGGCCCATTTGCGCCGAACTTTGGTAGTAGGCGATGGCGCCCGCGCCGCGCAACTTATCCTGGATGTCCTTGTCAGCCAGGATTTGCTGGACTTCACTCGCAATGCGGTCCACCACAGCCTTGGGCGTGCCCACAGGCGCCAGCAGGCCGCCCCAGGACACGGCGTCGTAGCCCTTGATGCCCTGCTCGGCAATGGTCTTCAGGTCGGGCAGCACAGTCACGCGCTGGGGCGATCCCACGGCGATGGCGCGCAGCTTGCCTGCCTGGATGTGCGGCAGCGCAGCCACCAGGTCGGCATACATCACGGGCACCTGGCCGCCGATGGTGTCGGTAATGGCGGGCACGCCACCCTTGTAGGGTACGTGCTGCATGTCAAAACCCGCCAACTGCTTGAGCAGTTCCATGCTCAGGTGGCCAAAACTTCCGACGCCCGAACTGGTGTAGTTGAGCGGCGTCTTTTGCGTCTTGGCGTAGGCGATCAGACCCTTGAGGTCGGTCACGTTGGGCAGCTGCTGGGGGTTGACCACCACCACGATGGGCAGGTCATACACCGTGGCCACGGGGGTGAAGTCTTTCACCGTGTCGTAGCCCGCGCTCTTGTAGAGGTGCGGCGCCAGCAGCGTAGGCGTGGCCAGCATCATCAGCGTGTAGCCATCGGCGGGGCTCTTCTTGACCTGGGCGGCGGCAATGGAGCCCGACGCGCCGGCCTTGTTCTCGATCACCACCGGCTGCTTGAGGCGCTCGGCCAGCTTCTGGCCGACGATGCGCGAAGCTGTGTCAGTAGGCCCGCCCGCTGGGAAGGGGACGATCAGCTTGATCATCTTGTCAGGCCAGGCGGCCTGCGCCATGGCGCCGCCGGCCATGCTGGCGAGCAGCGGCGCGGTAGCCAGCGCCAGCGCGGCGCGGCGGGTGAAACGGGTGAGCGATGGGGTGGGGGATGTGGACATATTGCCTCCTGATCAGTGGTTGGCGTGTGGGGGTGGTGTGTGAGGGGGAAGGTCAGTCGAGCCGTGCGCCGGCGGTTTCGACCAGTTGCTTCCAGATGGGCATGTCGCGCTGGTAGTTCTGCTGGAACTCCTGCGGGCTGTTCATCATAGGCGTGAAGCCTGCGGCGACTATGCGCTCGATCAACTTGGGGTCTTTGGCAATCTCGCGCAGGTGGGCATAAAGCTGGTCGATGACATCTTTGGGCGTGCCCGCCGGTGCGCCCATGGCCACCCAGCCGAAGATGGAGTAGGCGTCATCCTGCACGCCCTGCTCGAAAATGCTGGGCACCTTGGGCAGGATGTCCATCCGCTGCTTGCCGGTGACGCCAATGGCCTTGACGCGGCCCGAGTCGATGAACGGCTTGGTGTTGAGCGCGCTGGAAAAGCACAGCTGCAGCTGGCCGCCAATCAGCTCCTGGATCATGGGCGCCTCGCCCTTGTAGGCGACGTGAACCATGTCGGCGTCCATGGTCTTGCTCATGTAGGCACCGGCCAGGTGGGCATACGAACCCGTGCCCCAGGAACCATACGAGAGCTTGCTCTTGTTGGCCTTGGCGTAGGCCAGCAGCTCTTTCATGTTGTTGGCGGGCACCGAAGGGTGCACCACCAGCGTCACGGGCGCAGCGGCCACCTGGGTCAGCAGCACAAAGTCTTTTTGCGGGCTGTAGGGCAGCTTGGTGTACAGAAACTGGTTGATCAGCATGGAGGTGCTGAGCGACAGCAGCAGCGTGTGGCCGTCGGCAGGGGCCTTGGCCACGGCGTCGGTACCCAGAATGCCCGCGGCGCCGCCCTTGTTGTCCACCACCACGGGCTGGCCGATGCGCTTGGACAGGGCTTCGCCCACGGTGCGGGCGATGATGTCGGTGGCGCCACCCGCATTGAAGGGCACCACCAGCCGGATCGCCTTGGAGGGCCACGCGACCTTGCCCGTTTGCGCCAGCGCCGTGCCCAGCAGGCTGCTGCCCCCCAGGGCGGCCATGCCTTGCAGCAGGCCGCGGCGGTTGGGTTGCGAAAAGCGCATATCCATCTCCTTCTACAAAACAGACTCTCGCCAATCCCTGGAAAGAGTCCGAAGCACTCATTTTTGAATTAATCCAGCGGCGGCAGCGTCAGCACGCCCTTGTCGCGCAGGGCCTGCAGTTCGCTCTCGGGCAGTTGCAGCAGCTGCTGCAGCACCTCGCGCGTGCCCTCGCCCAGCGTGGGCGGGGCGTTGCGGATGGGCAGGCGCTGGCCGTCCATGCGATAGGGCGGCGCAAACACCGGCGTGGTGCCCACCACCGGGTGCGGCATGTCCTGCACCAGCCGGCCGCGGCGGGTGCGCTCGCTGGTCAGGGCTTCGTGCAGGCCTGCCACCTTGCCGCAGGGGATGCCCGCGGCGGTGAGGCGCTGCAGCAGCACTTCGCGCGGGAAGCTGGCAACCAGCTCCTTGAGCTTGGGCCCCAGCGCCAGGCGATTCTTGGCGCGCTCCACGTTGGTGGCAAAGCGCGGGTCTTCGACGATGTCGGGGCGCGCTATGACCTGGCGGCAGAACTTGTCAAACTGCGCGTTGTTGCCCACGGCGATGATCAGCGGGCCGTCGGCGGCCTCGTACATGCCGTAGGGCACGATGGACGGGTGGGCGTTGCCGTAACGCTCGGGGTCATGGCCCAGCTTGAGCGCGTCCAGCCCGTAGTAGCCGGTCACCATCAGGCCGCAGTCGTACAGCGCCATCTCGATATGGCGGCCCAGGCCGGTGCGCGTGCGCTGGAACAGCGCGGCCAGCACGGCCTGGGCCGCGTACATGCCCGTCATCAAATCGACCACGGCCACGCCGAACTTCAGCGGCGGCTGGTTCGCCTCGCCGTTGAGGGCCATCAGGCCCGCCTCGCCCTGGATCACCAGGTCGTAGCCGGGGCGCTTGGCCTCGGGGCCGGAGCTGTCGTAACCGGCCACCGAGCAGTAGATCAGGCCGGGCTTGAGGGCCTTGAGCTGCTCGTAGCCCAGGCCCAGCTTTTCCGCACCACCGGTCTTGAAGTTCTGGATCACCACATCGCACCGGGGCAGCAGGTCGTGGATGATTTTCACCCCCTCGGGCGTCTGCAGGTCGACGGTGATGGACCGCTTGCTGCGGTTCATGCTGTTGTAGTAGGTGGTTTCGGTCTTGCCGATGCGCAGGCCCCAGTCGCGCGTGTCGTCGCCGCGGCCGGGGTGTTCCACCTTGATGACGTCTGCGCCAAAGTCGGCCAGCACCATGCCGCACATGGGGCCTGCAAAAACGCGCGACAGATCCAGCACGCGCACGCCTTGCAGCGGCAGGTCTTGGGTCTTGGCTTCGGTCATGAAACGTCTCCTTGCAATGGTTTCAGCGGGGTGTGCGCAGCCGCGCAAAATCGGCGGTGCGCTTTTCCAGAAAGGCGCCTATGCCCTCGCGCGACTCTTCGGTCTCCTGCGACAGCGGCATGTACAGCGCCTCCAGATCGAGCTGCTGCTCCAGCGTGTTGCGCGGCGCCATGCGGCACAGGTGCTTGATGCGCGCGGTGGCCAGCTCGGGGCCTGCGGCAATCTGCTGCGCCAGGGCCAGCGCCGCCTGCAGCGCCTGGCCGGGTTCGGTGAGGCGGTTGACCACGCCCAGGTGGTGCATGCGCTCGCCGCTGACACGCTCACCCGTCAGGCACAGCTCGGTGAGCACCTGGCGCGACACAAACTCGGCCAGCAGCGCCGTGGCGCCACCGTCGGGCGTCAGGCCCACCTTGACATAGGCCACCGAGAACTGCGCATTCTTCGCCGCCACCAGCATGTCGCCGGCCAGCGCCAGCGACAGGCCTGCACCTGCGGCGGCGCCCTCCACGGCCATGATCACGGGCTTGGGGCAGTCGCGCAGGGCGCGCACCAGGTTGTGCAGAAGCTCCAGGCGCTGGCGGCGCTCGGCAATGGGCAGCTCGCGCCGGTGGACGAGCTGGCGCAGGTCGCCGCCGGAGCAGAAATGCCCGCCCTCGCCGGTCAACACCACGGCGCCTATGGCAGGGTCGCACGCCGCCGCGTGCAGCGCCTGCGTGAGTCCGGCATAGAAACCCGGCGTGAGCGCATTGCGCGCGCCGGGGTTGTTGTTGGACAGCACGAGCACCGCGCCATCGCGGCGGGTGAGCAGGGCGCTGTCCGGCGCGTTATCCAGGGCGTTGTCGGTCACGGGCATCTCCTATGCTATTCATTTTGTAGCTATTTGCGCTTTCTGCGAAAGGGCTTTGCGCTATTTTTATCTTGAACCCCCTCTTCAAACAAAGAGAGGGACTCAAGAAACCGGCCTCAGGCAGCCAGTGCCATCCAGCGCGCCAGGTGGTGGTCCATGTCGCCAAGCTGGTGATCGATCATCACCAGGCGCTTGGCGTAGTGGGCCAGCGGCAGCTCCCAGGTCACGCCGATGCCGCCGTGCAGCTGGATCGCCTCCTCGGCGATCAGCGTGCCGATCTTGCCCACGCTGTACTTGGCGGCAGACAAGACCTTTTCCCGCGCCACGCGGTCGGTGTCGTCCATGGCGGCGGCGGCGTTGATCACGGCCGAGCGCGCCTGCTCCACCTCCAGCAGCATGTCGGCCATGCGGTGCTGCAGGGCCTGGAAGCTGCCAATCGGCACGCCAAACTGCTTGCGCGTGCGCAGGTATTCCAGCGTGTCACCCTTGGCCTTGTCCATGGCGCCCAGGCTCTCGGCCGCCAGCGCCAGCAGGCCAAAACCGGTGATGCGCTCCAGCAGCGCGTGGCCCGCGCCCTCTGCACCCAGCAGCGCGTCTGCACCCACCTGCACGCCGCCCAGGACCAACTCGGCCGCGTGGCCGCCATCGATGCGGCCATAGCCGCGCGCCGTGATGCCCGGGGTGTTGCCCGGCACCAGGAACAGCGAGATGCCAGCCTCGTCGCCTACCGCGCCACTGGTGCGCGCGCTGACCAGCAGCAACTGCGCCTGGTCACCAAACAACACCACGGCCTTGGCGCCCTCCAGCACCCAGCCGTTGCCGTTCTTCCTGGCGGTGGTGGCAACGCGATTGAGCTCGTAGTGGTTGGCGGGCTCGTCGTGCGCCAGCGCGGCCAGCGTGGAGCCACCGATGATGCCTTCGAGCTGCGCCTTTTGCGCCTCGCTGCCCGCCTCGGTCAAGGCGCGGCCGACCAGCAGCGCGCCCAGCAGGGGCTCGGCCACCAGGTGGTTGCCCAGGGCCTCGAACACCAGGGCGATGTCAAGGCCTTGCCCGCCAAAGCCGCCCTGCTCTTCCGTGAACAGCGCGCCGATGGCGCCGATCTCGGCCAGCTTGGCGTAGGTTTCGGCGCTGTAGCCGGTGCTGCCATAGGCCGTGGTGTTGCGGTATTCGGCCGGGTATTGCTCGCTCAGGTAGCGGCCCAGGGCGTCCGCCAGCATGCGGCGGTCTTCATTGTGTTCAAAGTTCATGGCGATTCCTTCACAGCCCCAGGAGCATCTTGGAGATGATGTTGCGCTGGATTTCGTTGGAGCCGCCGAAGATCGACAGCTTGCGGTAGTTGAAGTAGGCGGCGGCGGCGGTGGCGGCCTCCTTGGGGCCTACGGGCGCATCCTGGTACTCGGCAAACTGCGCCTCTTCAATGTAGGGCAGCGCGTATGGCCCCATGGCGCGGCGCGTCAAAGACAGCAGCTCCTGGCGGATCACCGTGCCACGGATCTTGAGCATGGAGCTTTCGGCCCCCGGCACGCCACCGCCCTGCACCGACGCGATCACGCGCAGATTGGTCGTGGCCATGTTGTTCAGGTCGATCTCGACCTGCGCCATGCGCGTGGCGAACTGCGGGTCCTGGCTCAGCGGCTTGCCGTTGCGCTGCACGCGGCTGGCGATGGCCTTGAGCTTTTCCAGCCCGGCCATGGAGAAGCCCACACCGGCGATGCCCGTGCGCTCGTAGGTCAGCAGGTACTTGGCGTAGGTCCAGCCCTTGTTCTCCTCGCCCACCAGGTTCTCCAGGGGCACCTTCACGTCGGTCAGGAACACTTCGTTGACCTCGGCGTCGCCGTCCAGCGTGCGGATGGGGCGCACCTCCACGCCGGGCTGGTTCATGTCGATCAGCACAAAGCTGATGCCCGACTGGGCCTTGGCCTGCTTGTCGGTGCGCACCAGGCAGAACATCATGTTGGCGTGCTGGCCCTGGGTGGTCCAGGTCTTCTGGCCGTTGACGATGTAATGGTCGCCCGCGCGCACCGCCGTGGTCTTGAGGCTGGCCAGGTCCGAGCCCGCGCCGGGCTCGGAATAGCCCTGGCACCACCAGTCATCGCCGTTCAGGATGCGCGGCAGCCAGTGCTTTTTCTGGGCCGCATTGCCAAACTTGATCAGCACCGGACCCAGCATGGACAGCCCAAAGGGCACCAGGCGCGGGGCGCCTGCCATGGCGCATTCATCGTCAAAGATGAACTTCTGGATGGCCGACCAGCCCGTGCCGCCGTGCTCGGCTGGCCAGTGGTAGGCCAGCCAGCCCTTCTTGTTCAGGATGGCGTGCCAGCCCTCCTGGTCGGCGCGCGTCAGGCGTTGGCCGGCCTTGACCTTGGTGGCCAATGCGGGCGGCAGGTGGTCTGTGAGAAACGAGCGCACCGCGACGCGGAACGCCTCTTCTTCGGGAGTGAATTGCAAATCCATTTCTTGCCTCTGGTCGGTTGGGGACAGCGCAAAAATTGCGGCGCAATTTTGGGGTCTGTCCCGCAAGGTTTTAGAAAATCTCGAACAAACCGGCCGCGCCCATGCCGCCGCCGATGCACATGGTGACCACGCCCCACTTGACCTGCTCGCCGCGCGCCTTGCGGCGCTGGCCTTCCAGCAGGATGTGGCCTGTCAGGCGCGCGCCCGTCATGCCGAAGGGGTGACCAATGGAGATGGCGCCGCCGTTGACGTTCAGGCGATCCATGGGAATGTCCAGCCTGCGCTGGCAGTACAGCGCCTGCGAGGCAAACGCCTCGTTCAGCTCCCACAGGTCGATGTCCTGCACCGTCAGGCCCGCGCGCTCCAGCAGGCGCGGCACGGCGAACACCGGGCCAATGCCCATCTCGTCGGGCTCGCAGCCCGCGATGGCAAAGCCGCGGAAGGCGCCCAGTGGTTGCAGGCCGCGGCGCTCGGCCTCGGCGGCCTCCATCATCACGCAGGCGGCCGCGCCATCCGACAGCTGCGAGGCGTTGCCCGCGGTGACGAACTTGCCCGCACCCTTCACGGGCTCCAGCTTGGCCAGGCCGGCCAAGGTGGTGCCCGGGCGGTTGCAGTTGTCCATCCTGGCGACCACCTCGCGGTGGGTCACCTCGCCGGTTTCCTTGTTCTTCTCGGCCATGGTGGTGGCGCAGGGCACGATCTCGTGATCGAACACGCCGCTCGCCTGGGCCGCCGCGGTGCGCTGCTGGCTTTGCAGCGAGAACGCGTCCTGGTCCTCGCGCGTGATGCCGTAGCGCTGGGCCACCACGTCGGCGGTGTCGATCATCTCCATGAACAGCTCAGGCTTGTGCTCCACCAGCCAGGGGTCCAGGAGGGCGGCGCCGCTGCGGCCGGCGGGGTTCATGAGCGAGATGCTCTCCACGCCGCCGGCGACCATGGCCGGAACGCCCTCCAGCACGATGCGCCCCGCCGCCACGGCAATCGCCTGCAGGCCCGAGGAACAGAAGCGGTTGATCACCGTGCCGCCCACCGTCACCGGCAGGCCCGCGCGCAGCGCGGTCTGGCGGCCGATGTTGCGGCCCGTGGTGCCCTCGGGGTAGCCGCAGCCCCAGATCAGGTCCTCGATCAGGCCGGGCTCGATGCCGGCGCGCTCGACCGCGGCGCGCACCGCGTAGGCACCAAGCTGGGGGCCTGGGGTGGTGTTGAATTCACCGCGGTGCGACTTGGCCAGCGGCGTGCGGGCGGTGGAGACGATGACGGCTTGGCGCATGGGATGCTCCTTGGATGGGTTGTGTTTCTATTCAATCAATAGCTGCTTGCCACTTCCCCCCCCCTCCCGCCAGCGGGAGAGGGAGTGTGTGAAGTCAGCCGCGCTGGTTCAGGCTGGCGAAGTTGCTGCCCTCGGCCACCAGCTTCCTGAGCAAGACGGCGGGTTGCCAGAACTGCGCGTCTTCCTTGGCAAAAGCCTCTATGTCGGCCAGCACCTTGTCCAGGCCCTGCATGTCGGCCCATTGCATGGGGCCGCCGCGATAGCGCGGAAAGCCGTAGCCGGACAGGAAGGTCACGTCGATATCGAGCGGGCGCAGGGCGATGCCCTCCTCCAGCACCTTGGCGCCTTCGTTGACCATGGCCGCCATGTAGCGGCGCATGATCTCCTCGAGCGAGAAGTTGCGCGGCGTGATGCCTTTCTTGGCGCGCTCGGCGTCCACGATGGCCAGCACTTCGGGGTCTTGCTGGCCCACGCGCGCGCCTTCGGGGTACAGGTACCAGCCGCGGCCGGTCTTCTGACCGTACCAGCCGCGCTCGGCGATGCGGTCGGCAATTTCCACATAGCGCGCCTTGGGGTCGCGCGTGGCGGCCTTGCGCTTGCGCGTGGCCCAGCCGATGTCACCGCCAGCGAGGTCCGACACCTGGAACGGGCCCATGGGGTAGCCGAATTCGCGCACGGCAGCGTCGATCTCGTAGGGGCTGGCGCCGTCCTCCAGCACATGGTTGGCGGCGTCCCGGTACACAGCCAGGATGCGGTTGCCGATGAAGCCATCGCACACACCGGCGCGCACCGGCACTTTTTTGAGCTTCTTGGCCAGCTCGAAGGCGGTGGCAACCACGTCGGCGCTGACCTTGGCAGGCACCACGATTTCCAGCAGCTTCATGATGTTGGCCGGGCTGAAGAAGTGCAGGCCGATCACGTCCTGCGGGCGGCGGGTGGCGGCGGCGATGGCGTCGATGTCCAGGTACGAAGTATTGGTGGCCAGCACAGCGCCGGGTTTGCACACGCGGTCCAGCTCCTTGAAAACGGCTTTTTTGACTTCGAGGTCTTCAAACACGGCCTCGATCACCAAGTCCACATTCGCCAGATCGTCGTAGGAGGTGCTGCCGGTGTAGCGCGCCATGACGGCGGCCTTGGCCTCTTCGGCCATGCGGCCCTTGGCAACCAGGCCGGTGTACACCTTTTCCACATTGGCACGGCCCCGGGCGATGGAGTCGGCATCGCGCTCGACCATGGTCACGGGGTAGCCCGCATCCAGGGCCGAGACGGCAATGCCCGCGCCCATGGTGCCGCCGCCAATGATGCCAATGCGGGCGAACGCGCGCGGCGCGGCGGCCTGGGCCTCGGGCACCTTGACCACTTCGCGCTCGGCAAAAAAGGCATGGATCAGGCCGGCGCGCTGCGGGCTGTCCAGGCATTCCAGAAACAGGGCGCGCTCGCGGGCCATGCCTTCGTCAAACGGCAGTTGCACCGCCGCCTGTACGCATTCGATGATCTTGAGCGGCGAGAACAGGCCCCGGGTCTTTTTCGCCGTGTCGGCCTTCAGCGCCGCAAGCTCGGCCAGCGCGGCGGCCGGGTCGGCAATGGCGATATCGCGCGTGCGCCGCACGGGGGCGTTGCGCGCCAGCAGGCCGTTCAGGTAAGCCAGGCCGACGGCCAGGGCGTCATCGCCCTCGGCCAGTTGATCGACCAGGCCCGCCGCCAGCGCGGCCTTGGCCGACAGGTGCTGGCCGCTGAGCATCAGCTCGGTGGCGGCTTTCACGCCCATCAGGCGCGGCGCGCGCTGCGTGCCACCCGCGCCGGGCAGCAGGCCCAGCGTCACTTCGGGCAGGCCCAGTTTGGCAGCGGGCAAGGCCAGGCGGTAGTGGGCCGACAGCGCCACTTCCAGGCCACCCCCCAGGGCTGCGCCATGCAGCACCGCGACCACCTGCTTGGTGCAGTCTTCGATGCTGCGGCACACCTCGGGCAGCGACGGCGGCATGGCGGGTTTGCCAAATTCGCGGATGTCGGCTCCCGCGATGAAGGCCTTGCCCGCGCCCACCAGCAGCACGCCAGCGACCGCATCGTCGGTCTGCGCGGCCGCCATGGCGGCGGCGAGGCCCTGGCGCACGGCCACGCCCAGCGCGTTGACCGGCGGGTTATTCACCGTCACGGCCAGAATGGAACCCACGCGGGCGGTGGTGACAACGGAATCGGGGGTGGCTGCGCCCATGCGGGAGTCTCCTGGTGGTTGGGAAAGAGCCCGCTATTGTTGATGCGCCAAACAATCTTGACAATTACATTAACGATTGACAGACTGTCAAATAATCTTTGACATAGGCCGCTTTTCAAGCGTTCCACCATGGAAATCACCTCCCTGACCGTGCTGGTAGACATTCTGGATGCGGGCAACCTCAGCCAGGCGGCGCGCAACCTGAAGATGTCGCGTGCCAATGTGAGCTACCACCTGAGCCAGCTCGAAAAATCGGTGGGCGTGCAGCTGGTACGCCGCAGCACGCGCCGGGTCGAGCCCACCGAGGTGGGTCTGCGCCTGTACCAGCATGGCCGCACCATCCAGAACGAAATGCTGGCCGCGCGCGAAACCATTGCCACGCTGGGCCAGGGCCTGCAGGGCCGCGTGGGCCTGAGCGTGCCCAGCGGCTACGGGCAGATGGTGATGTCGGACTGGCTGATCGACTTCAAGCGCCTGTACCCCGGCATCGTGCTCGATGTGCGCTTTGAAAACCGGGTGGACGATCTGATCCGCGACGAGGTGGATATCGCCATCCGCGTCATGCCCGAACCCCCGCCCACGCTGGTGGCACGCGACATGGGCGCAGTACGCTACATCGCCTGCGCCTCGCGCGGCTACGCCCTGGCGCACGGCCTGCCCACGGGGCCGGAGGCGCTGCGCACCGCACCACTGATCACGGCCGGCGTCGTGGGGCGCCAGCTGCGCCTGCACGCCTACCAGGGCGAGCGGCGCGAAGAGGTGACGCTGGAGCCGACGCTGATTTCCGAGCACTTTCCGTTCCTGCGCCAGGGCATTCTGGCCGGGCTGGGCGTGGGGCTGGTGCCCGACTATGTGGTGGAGGACGCCGTGGCCAGCGGCGAGGTGCTGACCACCCTGAACGATTGGCGCCTGAGCATCTTTGGCACGCAGATGTTCATGCTCTACATGCCCGACCGCCACCAGACGCGAGCAGTGCGCACCTGCATCGACTACCTGCTGGGCCGCGCCCTGCCAGCAGCCAATCCACCGGCGCCGGGCCTGCCAGCACCGTGACCCCGCTGGTACGGGGTAGTCGCGCATTTCGCGCATGAAAACGCATCAAATCAGCCGATAGAACCTATCTATAAAGCGCGAAAAGCGCCCATTTCAGGAGCAATCCTTCCCATCAGATCCGCCCCTCCTGCACCGCATGGCAGGCGATGCGGATGCCACCCAGGACCAGCAACTGGGGCCGCTCGGCGCGGCAGCGCTCGTTCGCATGCGGGCAGCGCGGGTTGAACGCGCAGCCGGACGGCGGGTTCAGCGGGTTGGGCACTTCGCCCTGCACGGGGTTGCGCGCCTTGCCAGTGTCGTGCATCTTGGGGATGGCATCGAGCAGCATGCGCGTGTAGGGGTGGCGCGGCGTATCGAACAGGGTGTGTTTGTCGGCCAGCTCCACCAGGCGGCCCAGGTACATCACGCCCACCTGGTCGCTCACATGCCGCACCACGGCCAGGTTGTGGCTGATGAACAGGTACGTCAGGTGCCGCTGGCGCTGCAGGTCTTTCATGATGTTGAGCACCTGCGCCTGCACCGACACATCGAGCGCGCTGGTGGGCTCGTCGCAGACCAGAAATTCGGGCTCGGTGGCCAGGGCGCGCGCAATCGAGATGCGCTGGCGCTGGCCGCCCGAGAACTGGTGCGGGTACTTCACCATGTCGAGTGGCGACAGGCCCACCGATTGCAGCAGCTCGCCCACCCGTTGCTGGAGCTCGGCCTTGTCGGTGATGAAGCCATGCTCGCGCAGCGGCTCAGCCACGATGTCTTCCACCAGCCAGCGCGGGTTCAGGCTGGCATAGGGGTCCTGGAAGATCATCTGGATGCGCCGGCGCATGGGCTTGGCGTTGCCGCTCTTGAAGGCGGCATGGGCATCCTGCCCGTCAAAGGTGAGGCCACCGCGCGTGGGCTCGTACAGGCCCACGAGCAGGCGCGCCACGGTGCTCTTGCCGCAGCCCGATTCGCCCACCAGGGCCAGGGTCTTGCCCTTTTCGATCTCGAAGCTCACGCCGTCCACGGCGTGCAGTAGCGTGCGCGGCTTGCCTTCGAGCACGCGGTTGAGCCAGGGCGCCGAAACATCGAAGGTCTTGGCCAGGTCGTGCGCCTGCACCAGGGGCGTGCTGGCCGGTGTCGTTGCATTCATGCGGCCACCTCCGGGGCGTGCAGCCAGCAGGCCGCGCGGGTGGCGCCCGCGGGTAGCAGCTCGGGGCGCTCGGCGGTACAGCGGTCAAAGCGGTGCGGACAGCGCGGGTTGAAGGCGCAGCCCGGCGGAATGGCGTTCAGGCGGGGCATGGCACCGTCGATCTGGTTCAGGCGCTCGCGGTCCTGCGCCATGTCGGGAATGGAGGCCATGAGGCCGGCGGTATAGGGGTGGGCGGGGTGGTTGATGACCTCGTGCACCGGACCGATCTCGACCACGCGCCCGGCGTACAGCACCGCCACGCGGTCGCAGGTTTCGGCGATCACGCCCATGTCGTGGGTGATCAGCATCACGGCTGCGCCGCGCGAATGGCAGATGTTCTTGAGCAGCGTGATGATCTGCGCCTGGATGGACACATCGAGCGCCGTGGTGGGCTCGTCGGCCACGATGAGCTGGGGCTCGGCCGCCAGCGCCAGGGCAATCACCACGCGCTGGCGCATGCCCCCCGAAAACTGGTGCGGGTAATGGTCGATGCGCTGCTCGGCCGCCGGAATGCCGGTGTCCTGCAGCAGGGCAATGGCGCGCCGCCGGGCTTCGGCGGCATTCACCGGCAGATGCGCCTGGATGGTTTCGGTGAGCTGCCGGCCCACGGTGTAAAGCGGGTTCAGCGAGGTCAACGGATCCTGGAAGATCGCGCCAATGCGCCGGCCCCGGATGTGCCGCATCTGCGCTTCGCCCAGCTGGTCGATGCGCTGGCCTTCCAGCAGAATCTGGCCCGAGGCCACGCGCCCCGGCGATTCGAGCAGACCAATGATGGCGGCGCCCGTGAGCGACTTGCCCGCCCCCGACTCGCCCACCACGCCCAGGATCTCGCCGGGGGCGATGGAAAACGAAATGTCATCGAGGGCGCGCAGCGTGCCGCGCCGGCCCGGAAATTCGACGACGAGGTTTTTGACTTCGAGGAGAGACATGAAAGGGCGGCCTGCTTCGGAGAGGTGGTTGCGCTTTCAGCGCAGCCGTGGATTGAGCGCGTCGCGCAGCCAGTCGCCCAGCAGGTTCACCGACAGCGCGATCAGCACCAGCATCAGCCCCGGGAACACGGTGATCCACCACTCCCCCGAGAACAGGTAGTCATTGCCCACGCGGATCAGCGTGCCCAGCGAGGGCGAGGTGGGCGGCGCCCCCACGCCCAGAAACGACAGCGTGGCCTCGGTGATGATGGCCGTGGCCACCTGGATGGTGGCCAGCACCATCACCGGGCCCATCACATTGGGCAGCACATGCTTGCGCATGATGCGCAGCGGGGGCACACCGGTCACGCGCGCGGCCTGCACATATTCCTTGTTGCGCTCGACCAGGGTGGAGCCGCGCACCGTGCGCGCATATTGCACCCAGCCCGTCAACGAGATCGAGAAAATCAGCACGCCAAAAGCCAGCGATTCGTGCGCATTGGGAAACAGCGCCCGGCCCACACCAGCGATCAGCAGGGCCACCAAAATGGCAGGAAACGACAGCATCACGTCGCACAGGCGCATCAGCACGGCGTCGATCCAGCCGCCCCGAAAACCGGCCAGCAGGCCCAGCGCCACGCCCACCACCACCGACAGCAGCACCGACGCCAGCCCCACCACCAGCGAAATGCGGGCGCCATAGATCAGGGCCGAGAGGATGTCGCGCCCCTGGTCGTCGGTGCCCAGCAGGTATTTGCGCGAACCCTCGGCGCTCCAGGCCGGGGGCAGGCGCGCATCGCTGAGTTCGAGTGTGGACAAATCGAACGGGTTGTGCGGCGCCACCCAGCCCGCAGCCAGCGCGCAGAACACGCACACCACGGCAATCGCGGCCGCCACCATGGCCATGGGCGAGGTGCGAAAGCTGTATCCAACATCGCTGTCGAGCCAGCGCGCAAGGGTTTTTGTCATCGGAGGCAACCAGAAACAGGCGGCAAGGCCCGGCGCGCCGTGCGGCCCCGCCTTGCAGCCCCTTGGGAAGGTGGTGGGTGGCAGATCAGTTCTTGCTCATCCACTTGTAGAGCATGTAGTTGTCCGCCAGCTGCACGAGCTTGACCTTCTTGCTCACGCCCCAGGCCAGGGCCTGCTGGTGCAGCGGCAGGTGCCCCACGTCGGCCGCATGCAGATCAAACGCCTCCTTGATCATGGCGTTGCGTTGGACCTTGTCGGTCTCGGCCTGGATCTTTCGGGTCAGCTCGTCCACCTTGGGGTTGCAATAGGCGCCCAGGTTGAACTGGCCCGCGCCCTTGTCGTCCACGCAGGCCATCAGGGCATTGAGCGCGTTGTGCGCGTCGTAGGTCGAAGGCGTCCAGCCCAGCATGTAAAAGCCGGTGTCGCGGCGCAGGATCTTGGGGAAATAGGTGCCCTTGGTCTCGGCCTGCAGGTTGATCTTGACATTGATGCGCGCCAGGTTGGCCGCCACCGCCTGGCAGATGCGGCCATCGTTCACATAGCGGTCGTTCGGGCAGTTCATGGCCACCTCGAAGCCACTGGCATAGCCGGCTTCGGCCATGAGCTTCCTGGCAGCTTCCACGTCATACGGCAGGCGCTTGGCATCGGGCTGGAAGCCGTTGATGCCCGGGCCCACCATCAGCGCGGACGGGTTGGAGGCGCCACGCATCACGGTTTTCTTGATGCCCTCGATGTCGATGGCCTGGTAGAAGGCCTGGCGCACGCGCTTGTCCTTGAACGGGTTCTTGCCCTTCACGTTCGAATACAGCAGCTCGTCGCGTTTCTGGTCCATGCCCAGGAAAATGGTGCGCAGCTCGGGGCCGGTGATGGCCCGGGTGTTGGCGCCGCTGTTCACGCGTTCGATGTCCTGCACCGGCACGGGCTCCATCACATCCACCTCGCCCGACAGCAGGGCTGCCACGCGGGTGGCGTCGTTGCCGATGGGGGTGAAGATGACTTCGGTCGCGTTGCCCTCGATCTTGCCCCAGTAGGAACCATTGCGCGTGAACACCGTGCGCACGTTGGGCTGGCGCTCGCGCAAGCGGAACGGCCCCGTGCCGTTGGCGCGGAACGACGCGGCGTTCTCGATGCCCTTGCGGCGGTCCACCGGCGTCAGGGCCTGGTTGGTCTCGCACCATTTCTTGCTCATCATGGCCACTTGCGAGACCACATCCGGAAGAATGGGGAAAGGCGTCTTGGTCTCGATCTCGACCAGAAAGTCGTTGATCTTGCGCACTTGCTTGAAGTCGTTGGTGTAGCTCTTCATGTCCGAGCCATCGGCCTGCGTGCGCGCAAAGCTGAACAGCACATCGTCGGCGGTGAACGGGGTGCCGTCATGGAATTGCACCCCCCTGCGCAACTCGAACTGCCACACGGTGGGCGAGGTCTGCTTCCATGCCGTGGCCAGCGCGGGCGCCAGGCTCAGGTCCTTGTTGCGCCCCACCAGCGGTTCGTACACATTGCTGGTCGTGCTCAGCTGCAGCGACTCGTTGAGCGAATGCGGGTCCATCGAGAGCGCATCGCCCTGGTTGGCAATCCGGATCGTCTGGGCATTTGCTACCAGACTAGTAGCTGCCAGCGCAGACAGTACAAGGGCCAAGGCTGTTTTCTTCTGAAATTTCATGCGAATCTCCTGTGGATGGACGGGAACAAGAACTCAGGCGGTCAACCGGAACGCAGCGGGGAATCAGAGGCTGAGAGTTTTTTGCCCGTGCCCGAAAGGCGCGTCAAAACGCCGCTGATCCTGGGCTGCAGAAGCACAGCCATAGCGCCGGCTATGGCGCGCATTTGCAACGACGAGCAGGGGGTTTTGGCGTGCAAGGCGGGCATAGGCAAAAGGCTCTCAACCGCTCAGGGTGCCTGCAAAGGCATGGCCTGCTCGATCAGGCTGGCATGCAAGGCCGACCCCAGTGGCAGAACCTCGTCGTTGAAGTCGTAGCGGCTGTTGTGCAGCGCGCTGCCACTGGCGCCCGTGCCCTGCCCCAGGCGCAGGTAGGCGCCGGGTCTGGTCTGCAGCATGAACGAAAAATCTTCTGCGCCCATGCTGGGTTCCAGGTCGCGCACCACATGGTCGGCGCCCACCAGCGACTCGGCCACGTCGGCGGCAAACACGGCCTCGCTTTCGGTGTTGATGGTGGCGGGGTACATGCGCTCGTAGTGCAGCGTGGCCGTAGCGCCAAACCCCAGGGCAATGGCGCTGCACAGCTCCTGGAGGCGTTGCTCCACTATCTCCTGCACCGCCGGATCGAAGGTGCGCACCGTGCCAACCAGCGTGGCGCTGCCCGGCAGCACGCTGAAAGCGCCCAGGTCGCCCGCCTGGATGGCGCACAGGCTGACCACGGCGCTGTCAATGGGCCGCACGTTGCGCGACGCAATGCTCTGCGCCGCGGTGATGATGTGCGCCGCCACCAGCACCACGTCCACCGTCTGGTAGGCATGTGCGCCATGGCCGCCGCGGCCGGTGATCTCGATGGTGATGCGGTCTGCCGCCGCCATCATGGGCCCCGGATTGATGCCCACGGTGCCCGGCTTCATGGCCGGCCAGTTGTGCATGGCAAAAACGGATTGCACCGGGAACCGGTCGAACAAGCCGTCTTCCATCATCACGCGGGCGCCGGCAAAGCCCTCTTCGCCAGGCTGGAAGATCAGCACGGCGGTACCGTCAAAATTGCGGGTTTCGGCCAGGTAGCGGGCGGCACCCACCAGCATGGCGGTATGGCCGTCGTGCCCGCAGCCATGCATGAGGCCCTGCTTGCACGATTTCCAGGAAAAATCGTTGTGCTCGGTAATCGGCAGTGCGTCCATGTCGGCGCGCAGGCCCACCATGCTGCCGCTCGATTGGCTGCGGCCCCGCACCACAGCCACCAGGCCCGTGCGGCCAATGCCCTCGTGGATTTCATCCACGCCGCACAGCTGCAGCGCCTCTTTCACGCGCCGCCCCGTGTACACCTCTTCAAAACCCAGCTCGGGGTGGGCATGCAGGTCACGGCGAAGGGCCGTCAGTTCGGGGTGGTATTGCGCAATATGGGCAAAGGCGCGGCCGCCAACTTTCCAGCGGGGGTTGTGCATCAGTGTCCTCCGGCATGGCCCACGCGCAGGCGCGGATCGACCACAAAATACAGCAGATCCACCACCAAGTTGATCACCACAAAAATCAGCGCAATCAGGCACAGATAGGCGGCCATCACCGGGATGTCGGCAAACGTCACGGCCTGGATGAACAGCAGCCCCATGCCTGGCCACTGGAACACCGTTTCGGTGATGATGGCAAAGGCAATCAACCCGCCCAGCTGCAGCCCGGTGATCGTCATTACCGGCACCAGCGTGTTCTTGAGCGCATGGCCAAAATGGATGGCGCGGCTGGACAGGCCGCGCGCGCGGGCAAACTTGATGTAGTCGGTGCGCAGCACCTCCAGCATCTCGGCGCGCACCAGCCGCATGATGAGCGTGAGCTGGAAAATCGCCAGCGTGATGGCCGGCAGCGTGATGTGGTGCCAGCCCTTGGCCGTCAAAAGCCCCGAGGTCCACCACCCGATGTGCACCACCTCGCCGCGGCCAAAGCTCGGAAACCAGCCCAGCGTCACCGCAAACACCAGAATCAGCAGGATGCCAATGAGAAATGTGGGCAGCGACACGCCCAGCAATGACAAGGTCATGAACGCCTGGCTGATGAACGTGCCGCGCTGGAGCGCCGCATACACCCCCATGGGGACCCCCACCAGCAGGGCCAGGGCGGCGGCCACCAGGGCCAGCTCCAGCGTAGCCGGGAAGCGCTCGGCCATGAGGCGCGAAACCTTGGCACCCTGGCGCAGGCTCAGGCCAAACTCGCCCTGCGCGGCATTCACCAGAAAATGCCAGAACTGCACGAAGAAGGGCTTGTCGAGCCCCAGGTCGGCGCGCAGGCTGCGAATCTGCTCAGGCGTGGCATCCTGACCCAGCAGAAACACCACCGGATCGCCCACATACTGAAACAGCATGAAGGCAATGAAGGCCACGGTGACCATCACCATGACTGCCTGGATCAGGCGACGCAAAATAAATGCAAGCATCAGAAAAGCGAAGAATGATGGACCATGCTAACAGGGAAGTTTCTCGCAACAACCCATGGTTTTCGATCACTCCGCGCCACAAAACGCCAGTGCATCCGTCGCCTCCACACAGGCACCAGGCCACCGCAGCCCAGCAGCGGGCAACCGCAGCAATGCACCCATTCGTGCGCTGGCGACAAAAAGAAGAAAACCGGGTCGCTCTGGCGAGCGACCCGGTTTTTCCTTGGAAACCAGCGCTGCCCTGTCACCAGAGCAGCGCCCCTCTCCCACCAGTTGATTTAGAAGCGATGGCGCAGGCCTGCGGTGACGCCTGTGCGCGTACGGGCACCGTTGGCAGCCAGCGCCATGCCGTCACCGCCGCTGACGCGGGTATGGTCCACAGCGAAATAGGCATCCGTGCGCTTGGAGAATGCGTAATCCACGGCAGCCACCAGGAAGTTGGCCTTGCCGTTGTAAACACCCGAAGCCGAGCCGGACTGCTTGGCATGGTAGTAATGCACGCCCCCATTGATCTGCGGCGTGATCTGGTAGCCAAAGCCCACCTTGAACATCTCACGCTTGTTGGCGTGGTTGACCAGACCCACCACGGTAGCGGGCCTGCTCGGGTCTGCCGTGGCGCCTGGCACAAAGCCGCCACTTGAAGGGCTCATCCAGAAGGCACCGAGGACGGCGCTATCGATCACGCCGGCCACGCTCAGCGGATAGTTGCCCTTGCGCTTGTTCTCCGCGTAGCCCAGGTTCACATACAGCGGGCCGGAACGGTACGAACCACCCAAGGTCCAGGCATCCACCTTGGTGCCGCCCGGCAATCTGGTGTTCAGGTAGCCCAGGCCGGCAGAAAGACCATCGGCTGAATAACGCAGGTAACCGCCAGCCGTCCGGATGGCGCCGGTGCTGACCGCAGCCGCGCCCATCCTGTCAACCGTGCTGCCTTCATCGAAAGAATACTGCAGCGAGCCGCGGATCGCTCCGACCTCGGCCATGTACTTGATCATGTTGTTGGCACGCGAGCCCATGGACATGCCCAATTCGGGCTTGTATGCCTCCATGTACGGCGAATAGGGAAAGGAGGCGTAGGTCGTGGTCACCAGGTCGAACAGCATGTTGTACTGGCGGCCCACGGTCAGGCGACCCAGGCTGCTGCTCTGCAGGCCCACCCAGGACTGCTGGAAATAATTGGCGGCGGCCACGGTGCCGCTGTCGGCGAGAAAGCGGTGCTCCAGATTGGCGATCGCCTTCAATCCGCCGCCCAGATCCTCGGTGACATTGATACCCAGGCGGCTTTGCGACATGCCGCCACCAATCATCTGGTCCAGCGACTGGCCTCGGTCGGTGGCCGGACCTTCGTTGGTGGTATGGCGATAGGCCACATCAACGATGCCGTACAACTGCACGCTGCTCGCGGGGGCGCTGGCGGTCTGCGCGCAAGCGAAGCTCGAAGCCAGGGCAACGGCCCCGAAAGCGAACAGCTTCTTGATATCGGTTTTTTTCATGGGTCGCGTCTCTTTCCGTGGTTGAGGGGATGCCGATTGAGTGTAGTAAAGGCACGCCCGTTCGTAAGTGCTTGTGGCGTAATGCTTACACAGGCTTTCCCTAATAGAACGATCGTTCACTTATTTAAAAATCATGTATCACCCCGGTCTGGCACGAGCGCGGGTGACTTTGCGGCTCCGCTTGCCGGGCCACTTGCAGAGAAGCGCAAGTGGATCGCAATAACCGGCCGGTAACTCACAAAGCACAAGAAAGAAACATGCCCCCATGAAAAAAGCCACCCGTCTTGCGACGGGTGGCTTTATCAGCTTCGTGAATGCTGGCACCCGGCCAGCAATTCATCAGAAAGCGTGGCGGATACCGACTTGCACGCCGGTCTGGCTTTCACCAGCGCCGGGGCCGCCGGTGTTCAGGTTCTTGGCAGTCAGACCCATGTTGGAAGCATCCTTGTTGTCCATGAATGCCACCGTGCCGTACACAGCCGTGCGCTTGGACAGGTTGTGGACATAGCCCAGGCTGATGTGGTGGGCCTTGGAGTCGGTGGCCTTCTGGTCGTACAGAGCGTATTGCAGCTTGACTTCGCCAGCGCCCACGGGAGCCGACACGCCCAGAGCGTATGCGTTCACCTTGCGATCACTCAGACCTGGACGGTCGTCTTCGGTGCGTTGCAGGATGGCAATCAGCTTCGCAACCTTCAGGTTGTATGAGCCAGCCAAAGTCAGGGAATTGCGGTCAAAGGCAGCAATCGGGGCGGGGCTCGTAACAGCACCCACACTGCGCTCGTCGTACGACGCAGCCACGCTCAGAGGGCCGTTGTCATAGGCAACGTAACCACCAATGTAACGGCCACCCTTGCCAGTCGTCTGCTCGTCAAAGCCATAACCCAGACCAGCGGTGAAACCACTGAAGTTGGGGGTGTAGTAGCTGATCATGTTGTTCGAACGAACGCCGTTGCCGGAGTCACCACCCGTGCCGTACCAGTTGCCGGTCCAGCCCATGAAGTGACCGACACCGACTTGGCCGAACAGGTCATAAAGGGCGGTCTTGCTGTAGCCGGGGGTCAGTTCACGACCCATGCGGACTTCACCGAAACCGCCCATCAGGCTTACCGTGGAACGGCGCTGGAAGTTGAAGCCAGCAGCATTGCCGTTGTCACCGGTGATTTCGCCTTCGAGCCAGAAACCGGCCTTCAGGCCACCGCCCAGGTCTTCCACGCCACGGAAGCCGAGGCGGCTGGTGGCGTTGCCGCTGGTGGTCAGGCCGTACACGCTGTCGCCAGCTGCATTGGCGTGGTCCACGTAGCCGACGGCCGTGTCAACGATACCGAACAGGGTCACGGAAGACTGGGCCATTGCGGCACCAGAGGCTGCCAGCACGGCAAGGGCGATCAGGGATTTTTTCATTGAGAACACTCCAGAATTGAACAGGGGACTTCGTTTTGGTTGGGCCCGGGTACCGCCTTACCCCAACCCAGCCGCTCCAGGAAACAGGTTCCTTGATGGACGCTATTGCCTCAGAACCCCGAAAAACAAACTTCTCGCAGACTTCCCCACCAGAAAAGTGAGCATTGGCGTCTGCCTCTCGGGACCGAAGCAATGCCTCTATTCAACCAATGACCCCTTGCTGGCACCTATTCGGGTTTACCCGTTTCCCCTTTTCCCATTGCGCAACACCAAAAATCGTGTCGCGCAAAAAAATGAACGACAGGGCCATGAAAAATGCAAAAAAAACCATGAATTCAGTTGTTTTTTCAACACAAAATACACTTTTTACTCTTGTGTCACCCAATTGTTTTCATCATTTTTCTGTTGCGATTGATTCAAACAAGTGTTCAGTGAACGCAACACAACACCAAAATTCTCAGGGCAAAAACAAAACACTGTCTCAAAAATGAAACAAAATGTCCTGAATTTCCGACGATCACCCATCAACCGATCGACTTTCCTACCGCGCAGCCCACCAAAGAAGACGCAACTTGGTGTTTGCGCCAGTCCAAACCACATCCCCCAGCCCCACACATGGCGTCCGGCCAACAGCACCGGGGCGATGATGACTTGGGCCGTTTGCTCGATGTCGGGACCGTCCACCCCGGCTGCGACTTTGTTGGCCTTGCCCCGCATCCATGCTGTAACAGGCTCTATCTCGTCAGCACCACCCCCTGCAAGCGGCCTGTGCCTGCGATCCACTTTGCCGACCCCGTGCCCCGGTGTTCATGGAGCGGACCGCAGGCTTCGTCACTGGCTGGGGCACACCGCCTCACCCCGCGCTGTGCCTGCCCCGATTGCGCTCGCATTCGCGTTCACAATGCTCGGTCGCCCTCACGCAGTTGCGCTTCAGGTCACTCACCGTGCCCAGCTCCCAGCGGCACTTGCACCCACAGGTGTGCGCCCATGCTGGGCGCACCATGAAAAAAGCCACCCGTCTTGCGACGAGTGGCTTTATCAGCTTCGTGAATGCTGGCGCAAGGCCAGCAACTCATCAGAAAGCGTGGCGGATACCGACTTGCACGCCGGTCTGGCTTTCGCCAGCGCCAGGGGCTCCGGCGTTGCTCAGACCCTTGACAGACAGGCCCATGTTGGAAACATCCTTGTTGTCCATGAATGCCACCGTGCCGTACACAGCCGTGCGCTTGGACAGGTTGTGGACATAGCCCAGGCTGATCTGGTGGGCCTTGGAGTCGATGGCCTTCTGGTCGTACAGAGCGTATTGCAGCTTGACTTCACCAGCGCCCACAGGAGCCGACACGCCCAGAGCGTATGCGTTCACCTTGCGCTCGGCCAGGGCACCACGGTCATCCTTGGTCTGCTGGAGGATGGCGATGGCCTTGGCAACGCCAAAGTTGTAAGAACCACCCAGGGTCAGCTTGTCGCGCTCAACGGTGCTGGTCAGGTTGGCACGGTCAAACGACAGGGCCACGCTCAGAGGACCGTTGTCATAGGCCACATTGCCACCAACGTAGCGGCCAGCCTTGCCGGTGGTTTGCTCGTCAAAACCGTAGCTGATGCCACCGGTGAAGCCGCTGAAGTTGGGGGTGTAGTAGCTGATCAGGTTGTTCTTACGGATACCGTTGGCATCGGCAACCGTTTCATCCCAGGCGCCCCAGCCCATGAACTGGCCGATACCGGCTTGGTTGAACAGATCGTAGCTGCTGGTCTTGCTGTAGCCAGCAACCAGTTCACGGCCCAGGCGGACTTCACCGAAGTTGCCCATCAGGCTGACGGTAGAACGGCGCTTGAAGTCGAGGCCGGAAGAGTTGCCGACGTCACCGAAGAGTTCGCCTTCGAGCCAGAAACCGGCCTTCAGGCCACCGCCCAGGTCTTCCACACCGCGGAAGCCGATGCGGCTGGTGGCATTGCCGCTGGTGGTCAGGCCATACACGCTGTCGCCAGCTGCGTTGGCGTGGTCCACATAGCCGACGGCCGTGTCAACGATACCGAACAGGGTCACGGAAGATTGGGCCATTGCGGCGCCGGAAGCAGCCAGCACAGCCAGGGCAATCAGGGATTTTTTCATTGCGAGTTACTCCAAGGTTAAACATGGGCACCGGTTCGGAGGTCTGGGGCGCAGCGCCAGCACAGTCCCACCGGTTCCCCGGGCCAACCTCCTGGTGGGGAAGTTGGTGTTATTGCACCAGACGGGGCGCGGTTGCGCAAAGGAAATCACCGCACAGGGTCAATTTCGTTGCGGCATTGCAACAATTCATCTTCATCGCAGAAGCCCTGCGCAACATGGCGCCATGCCCATACTCCCTGGAGCGACAAAAAATGTCGCCATGCAGCCCCTCATTGGCGGCAGCCACCACAGAAACCATCGCCAATTACCCCAAGACAACCCCTTCTGTCTGTAACAACTGTCGCATTCTCCTCGGGCATCCTTGCAACACCCCCGGAACGTTGCAACACTTCGTCGCATTGACCCCCAGTGCGCAACCGGGAAGTGGATTTGTAAAAGCATATTCCGTACCCGCCACCGCCAATTTTTCTTCCAAGAGATTTGCCATGGACCCATTCCTTTGCGCCGCAGACACCGCGCTGCGCACCCTGTTTGCCAAACCCCATGCCATGGAGACCTCACCCGCCGAGCCCTTTGCCGAAGCCGCACTGAATCCCGCGCAAAAGCGCTTGGCGGGCGCGCTGATGCGGGTGAACCATGTGGGCGAGGTGTGCGCCCAGGCCCTTTACACGGCGCAGGCAGCGGTCACGCGCGATGCCCGGTTGCGCAGCCACCTGCTCGAATCGGCCCGCGAGGAAACCGACCACCTGGCCTGGACGCAGCAGCGGCTTGATGCCCTGGGCGCACGGCCCAGCCTGCTCAACCCGCTGTGGTTTGCGGGCGCCTTCGCGCTGGGCCTGGTGGCCGCCAAGGTGAGCGACCGTGTGAGCCTGGGTTTTGTGGTGGAAACCGAAAACCAGGTGGCAGAGCACCTGCAGGGCCATCTGGAAAAGCTTCCGGCCGAGGACCTGGCCTCACGCGCCGTGGTCAGCCGCATGAAGAACGACGAAGAGCGCCACGCCGCCAATGCGCACGATGCCGGGGCCGTGGCCCTGCCAGCGCCCGCCCGCCTGATGATGAAAATGGCCGCCAAGGTGATGACGACCACGGCGCATTACGTCTGAACCAGGCGCGGCCCTGGAACGCACGCAGAACCTGTTCACGATCTCAGACCTCGACGATCTCGAACCCGGTGGTGATGCGTGCCGTCTTGCCCAGCATGATGCTGGCAGAGCAGTATTTTTCGTGGCTCAAGGCAATGGCGCGCTCCACCACGGCGGGCGCAAGGCCCTTGCCCGTCACGGTGAACTGCATGTGGATGGCGGTGAACACCTTGGGATCCACATCGGCCCGTTGCGACGTGAGCCTGACACTGCAGCCGCGTACATCGTGGCGGCCGCGCTGGAGGATCAGCACCACGTCGTAGGCGGTGCAACCGCCGGTGCCCGCCAGCAGTGTTTCCATGGGCCGGGGCGCCAGGTTGAGCCCGCCATTGGCCGGATTCGCCGCATCGGGCGCGCCATCCATGGCCAGGATGTGGCCACTGCCTGTTTCGGCCACAAAGCCCATCCCTGAGCGCGTTCCGGCGCCGCCGGTCCAGCTGACTGTGCATTCCATGTCTGTCACTCCTTGTTGGTGCGTGGCTTTTTTGACGAAATGGGCCCGCCATTTCAAAAATATACGGTGAATTTTGCTGCATTGCAGCACCCGACGCGCTAGAATAGCGCCATGCGTTGCCCTTTCGGGAAGAAAGGGTTGGTAGCCCAAGGCCACCAACAGCCGCAATGCACTGATTGTCTCCTCCATCTCCTCAAAGGATGGATTCAGCCCTGGGCCTTACCGCCTGGGGCTTTTTTTTGCCTGTGCGCCGCCCAGCACTGTACGGACAGGCCCCGCCCCTGCCGGGCCGTCAGGCGTTGCGCCTATGATGGCTGCCCCGCCACCTTCGCTGCGGCGGCACACACCCTGCCATCCCATGACCCAGCCTCTCACCCCCCTCGATTACCTGAAGAAGATCCTGACCGCGCGCGTCTATGACGTGGCCGTCGAGTCAGCCCTGGAGCCCGCCAGGAACCTCAGCCGCCGCCTGCACAACAAGGTGCTTTTGAAACGCGAGGACCAGCAGCCGGTGTTCAGCTTCAAGCTGCGCGGCGCCTACAACAAGATGGCCCACCTGGCGCCCGAGCAGTTGCAAAAGGGCGTGATCTGCGCCTCGGCCGGCAACCACGCGCAGGGCGTGGCCATGAGCGCGCGCAAGCTGGGCACGCGCGCGGTGGTGGTGATGCCCACCACCACGCCACAGCTCAAGGTGGATGCCGTGCAGGCGCTGGGCGGCGAGGTGGTGCTGGCGGGCGACAGCTATTCCGATGCCTACGACCACGCGGTGCGGCTGCAGCAAGAGCAGGGGCTGACCTTTGTCCACCCTTTTGACGACCCCGACGTGATCGCCGGCCAGGGCACGATTGCCATGGAAATCCTGCGCCAGCTGCAAAAGCTGGGCAGCAACCAGCTCAACGCCGTGTTCGTGGCGATTGGCGGCGGCGGCCTGGTGGCAGGCGTGGCCAATTACATCAAGGCGGTGCGGCCCGACATCAGGGTGATCGGCGTGCAGATGAACGACTCGGACGCCATGCTCCAGTCGGTCAACGCGCACGAACGCGTCACGCTGGCCGATGTGGGCCTGTTTTCCGACGGCACGGCCGTCAAGCTGGTGGGCGAGGAAACCTTTCGCATCGCCCAGGGCCTGGTGGATGAATTCGTCACCGTGGACACCGACGCCGTGTGCGCCGCCATCAAGGACGTGTTCGTGGACACGCGCAGCATCGTCGAGCCCGCCGGGGCCCTCGCCGTGGCGGCCATCAAGCAGTACGTGGCCAAAAACAAAACCCGGGGTGAAACCTACGCCGCCATCCTGTGCGGCGCCAATATGAACTTCGACCGCCTGCGCTTCGTCGCCGAGCGCGCCGAGGTGGGCGAAGAACGCGAGGCGCTGCTGGCCGTCACCATTCCCGAAGAGCGCGGCAGCTTCCGCCGCTTTTGCGAGGTGGTGGGCGGCCTGCCCGGCGGCCCGCGCAACGTGACCGAGTTCAACTACCGCATCAGCGACGCCCAGCGCGCCCATGTGTTCGTGGGCCTGGCCACGCACGGCAAGGGCGAGTCGGAAAAGATCACCAGAAACTTCGAGCGCCACGGCTTCGAGTCGCTCGACCTGACGCACGACGAACTCGCCAAGGAACACCTGCGCCACCTGGTGGGCGGCCACTCGGCGCTGGCGCAGGACGAGCGCCTGCTGCGTTTCGTGTTCCCCGAGCGGCCCGGCGCGCTGCTCAAGTTCCTGAGCCTGATGCAGCCCACCTGGAACATCAGCCTGTTCCACTACCGCAACCAGGGCGCCGACTACGGCCGCATTCTGGTGGGCCTGCAGGTGCCGCCCGAAGACGCCGCAGCGTTTGATGCCTTCCTGGCCACGCTGGGCTACCCGTATGTGGAAGAAACGCTGAACCCGGCCTACCGGCTGTTTTTGCGCTCCAAGTGACCAGGATATTGCGCAAAATGACTGCGGGCGCTTATCCATCAAGCGCCCGCAGCTATCTAATTTGACATCCCCACGGTCCCGCACCATGCAAGCCCTGCGCCACTACCTGCTGGCCGTGCAGTTTTTCACCCGCATCCCCGTCACCGGGCGGCTGGCCGGCTGGGTGGGCTACAGCCCGGCCATGCTGCGCGCCAGTGCCGCGCATTTTCCGGGCATCGGCTGGCTGGCGGCGGCGCTGGCGGCGGGCGTGTATGCCGCGCTGCACGCAGCCCTGGCGCCCAACCCGATGGCGCCGGCCGTAGCGGCGGTGTTCTGCACCATCGCCACGGTGCTGATGACGGGGGGGTTTCACGAGGACGGCCTGGCCGACGTGGCCGACGGACTGGGCGGCAGCCATGACCGCGAGCGGGCGCTCGACATCATGAAAGACTCGCGCATCGGCGCCTTCGGGGCCATGGCGCTGGTGCTGGCGCTGCTGGCCAAGGTCAGCCTGCTGGCGCTGCTGGGTGCGCACAGCCTGCTGGCGGCGGTGGCGGCACTGGTGGGCGGCCATGTGCTGTCGCGCCTGTGGCCGCTGTTCATCGTGCGCGGGCTGCCGCATGTGGGCGACACGGCCCGGTCCAAAAGCAAACCGCTGGCCGATCAGATCTCGGGGGGCGCCCTGGCGGCCGCCATGTTCTGGTGTTTGATGCCGCTGGCGCTTGTATGGCAAACGCATTCAGCTATTTATTTAATAGCATCTTTCACGGCAAGTGCGCTGGCTGCCGCGTGGCTGGCGCGCTGGTTCGCGCGGCGCCTGCAGGGCTTCACGGGCGATTGCCTGGGCGCCACGCAGCAGGTCAGCGAGATCGGGTTTTACCTGGGCGCGGCGCTGGCTCTGCGATGGATGTAATTCCGTTTCCAGACCCTTCGTGTCTAGGCGCGAAGCCGCAGACAGTGCTGCAGCACGGCAAGGCGAAGCAACAACGACACGGAGGGTCTGAAAATGGAATGAGCCCGCCCGCCGGCGCCCGCCTGTGGCTGGTGCGCCATGCACAACCCCTGGTGGCACCGGGCACCTGCTACGGTGCAGTCGATGTGCCAGCCGACGCCGCAGCCACCCGCGTGGCCGCACAACGCCTGGCAGACGCCCTGCCGCCGAAGGCGCGGGTCTTTCATTCAACGCTGCAAAGATGTGCGCTGCTGGCGCATGACCTGCAAGCGCTCAGGCCCGATTTGGCCTCCAATCCCGACGCTCGCCTGCGTGAAATGGACTTTGGCCACTGGGAAGGGCGGGCCTGGGAGCACATCGGCAAAACGGCCATCGACGCGTGGACGGCGGCCTTTGCCACCTACGCACCCGGCGGTGGCGAGAGCCTGAGCGCCATGCTGGCCCGCGTTTCGCTGGCCTTGCGCGCCGCGCAGCCACAGCCCGCAAAGCAGGCAGCGCAGGACGTGGTGTGGATCACCCACGCCGGCGTGGCGCGCTGCGTGGCCTGGCTGCAGGCCCGTGGCGACGGCGTCTGGCCCCGGCCGGAGCAGTGGCCGGCGGCTGCGCCAGCGTGGGGCGAATGGGAAATCCGGAACCTGGACCGGCTCAGTTCTTGAGGGGCATGTCCAGCGTCAGCGTGGCGGGGCCATCGACGCTGGCGCCCAGCCGGGCCTGGCGCGGGTCCAGCGACTGCAGCACCAGCCCCTCGTCCACGGCGGCGCCCACGCGGAACGGCTTGGCCGGCTTGCCGTCCACCGCAATCAGCGCGGCACCACCGCCGCTGCTGCGGCCCGCCAACACACCGATCAGTGCAAACCGGCTGGCCAGCGAGGCCACGGGCGCCCGACCCGCCACCGCATCGGTCGCGGCCGGCACACCCAGCAGGCGCGCCATGGCATGGGCATCGGGTGCCACGGGCGCGGGGGCCACGGCCGGCACCGCCAGCCCCACGGGCCGTGCCGACAGGCGCAACCCCCAATAGACCACGCTGGCGCCCGCCAGTGCCCAGAGAGCCAGAGTCCCCAGGCGCACGCCCCATTTGCTGTGTGTATTGGTCACCATGCGGGGATTATGATTCACGCGATCCGACCCTCCCGAGACCGCCTGCAGTGAACAAATCCTCCGCCCTCCCCCTGCGCCCCGCCCGCAGCCGCCTGGCCACGCACCTTGCGCGGGGCTTCACCCTGATCGAGCTGATGGTGGTGCTGGTCATCATCGGCGTGCTGGCCGCGCTGATCGTGCCCAACGTGCTCGACCGCGCCGACGACGCGCGCGGCACCGCCGCCCGCACCGACGTCACCAACGTGATGCAGGCGCTCAAGCTGTACCGCCTGGACAACCAGCGCTACCCCACGGCCGAACAGGGCCTGCAGGCGCTGGTCGCCAAGCCCACGGCCGGCCCCATCCCCGGCAACTGGAAACCTTACCTCGAAAAGCTGCCCAACGACCCCTGGGGGCGCCCTTACCAGTACCTGAACCCCGGCATCAAGGGCGAGATCGACGTGATGTCGTTCGGCGCCGACGGCCAGTCGGGCGGCGAGGGCAAGGACGCGGATATCGGCAGCTGGCAGTGACCCGCCTTCTTTCCCCACGCATCCCAGGCCCATGAAACTGGCGCGCCCCCGGCCAGGGACGCCGTGGAACTGGCTTTGCCAGGCCACTGGCGTCGTCCCCCTTCCCGCGCGCAGCGCGAGAGAGGGGGGAAGCCGCGTAGCGGCTCAGGGGGGCTTTACCCTCCTTGAATTGCTGGTGGTCATCAGCATCATGGCGTTGGCCACGGCGGGCGTCAGCCTGGCGCTGCGCGACGGCGGACAGACGCAGCTGGAACGCGAAGCGGCACGGCTGGCGGCCCTGCTGGAATCGGGCCGGGCCCAGTCGCGCGGCACGGGCGTGCCGGTACGCTGGCGCGCCGATGCGCAGGGTTTCCGGTTCGAGGGCCTGCCCGCCGGCACGCTTCCCACCCAGTGGCTGGATGCCGGCACCACGGTGCGCGGCCCCGCCACCCTGCAACTGGGGCCCGAGCCGCTGATCGGGCCGCAGCAGGTGCTGCTGGCCCACCAGGCCCACCCCGAACGCACGCTGCGCGTGGCCACCGACGGCCTGCGGCCTTTCGCGGTGGAGCCACTGCCATGAAAACGCCAGAACAGGGCTTTACCCTGGTCGAGGTGCTGGTGGCGCTGGCCATTGTGGCCATTGCCCTTCTGGCGGGCCTGCAGGCCACCACGGCGCTGACGCGCAATGCGTTGCGGCAATCGGACATCGTGCTGGCCCAGCTCTGCGCCGAGAACGAACTGGTCAAGGCCCGCCTGTCGCGCCAGATGCCGGGGGTGGGCGACAGCACCCAGCCCTGCGAGCAGGCGGGGCGACGCTTCGATGTGGCCGTGATCGTGCGGCCCACGCCCAATCCGAGTTTTCGGCGCGTGGATGCGCAGGTGTTCGATGGCGAGAACTCGGTACTGCGCCTGTCCACCATCGTGGGTAGATATTGAAATGACCCCCACGCTCCCGCACTGCGTGTCGTCGCTGCCCCCCGAGGGGGCCCAACCCGCCTTCGGGCGGCCGGGCGGCGGGTTGACAAGGCCCCCACGGTCGCGCACTGCGTGTCGCTCGCTGCCCCCCGAGGGGGCCCAACCCGCCTTCGGGCGGCCGGGCGGCGGGCTGATAGTCCCCACGCTGCTGCACGGCGCATCGTCGCCGCGCGGCTTCACCCTGATCGAGCTGCTGGTGGCCATTGCCATCATGGCGCTGATGGCCATCCTGGGGTGGCGCGGGCTGGACGGCATGGCGCGGGCGCAAGAGACGACACGCCAGCGGGCCGATGAACTGCTGGTGGTGCAGGCTGCGCTTGCGCAGTGGGGCGCGGATCTGGACGCCATCGTGTCCGTGCCCTACACCACGCCGCTGAACTGGGACGGCCAGGTGTTGCGCATGACGCGGCGCAGCAGCGCCGTGCCCGACGAAGGCGCCCTGGTGGTGGCCTGGACCCGGCGCGACGTGCGGGGCGCCAGCCATTGGCTGCGCTGGCAATCGCCCCCGGTGCGCACCCATGCCGACTGGCAACAGGCCTGGCAGCAGGCCGCCCAGTGGGCCGGTAATCCCAACGAAGCCGAACGGCGCAGAGAAGTGGTGTTGCTGCCACTGGACAACTGGCAAATCTATTTTTACCGCGGCGGCGCCTGGTCGAACCCGCAGTCCAGCAGCAACACGACGCCCGGCGAGGCCAACGCTGCGCTGCCCGATGGCGTGCGCCTGCAGATCACCATCCGCCCGGGCCAGGCGCTGGCCGGGCAGATCACGCGCGATTGGGTCAACCCGGTGCTGGGTGGCGGCAAGTCATGAGGCACCGCACCACCCCTTTGCAAAGCACTGCAGGCCCCGCCCGCCAGCGCGGTGCGGCCCTGCTGGCGGCCATGCTCACGGTAACGCTGGTGGCCACCTTTGCCGCCGCTGCCCTGTGGCAGCAGTGGCGTGCGGTCGAGGTCGAGACGGCTGAGCGCGCCCGGCTGCAGTCGGCCTGGATTCTGGTGGGCGCGCTCGACTGGTCGCGCCTGATCCTGCGCGAGGACGGCATCACCGGCGGTGCCGACCACCTGGCCGAACCCTGGGCCGTGCCGCTGCAGGAGGCGCGCCTGTCCACCTTTCTGGCGGCCGACCGCAACATGACCCAGGTGGACGACGCCAGCACCGACACCACCGACGCCTTTCTGTCCGGCCAGATCACCGACCTGCAGGGGCGGCTGAACCTGACCAACCTGGTCGATGGCGACAAGGTCAACGCGGGCTCCTTGCGCCAGTTTTCTCGCCTGTTCGAGCGCCTGGGCCTGCCTGCGCAGCAACTGAGCCTGCTCGTGCAGGGCCTGCGCGAAGCCAAAGCCAGCCAGGGCGCCAACAGCAGCGCCCCCCTGCTGCCGCCGACCCCGGCCCAGCTGGGCTGGCTGGGCCTGCCCCCCGCCACACTGACCGTGCTGGCGCCGCATGTCACGCTGTTGCCGATGCGCACCCCGGTGAACCTGAACACGGCCGACGTGGATGTGCTGTCGGCCGCGATCGACGGGCTGGACATGGCGGACGCGCAAAAGCTGGTGCAGGCCCGGCAGGCGCGCCATTTCCGGGCGTTGACCGATGTCTCCGACCAGCTGGGCGCCAGCATTGCGCTGAACGCCGATGACCATGCCATCGCCTCGCGCTACTTCGAGGTGCGCGGGCGCCTGCGCCTGGGCACCAGCGTGGTGGAAGAACGCTCGCTGGTGATGCGCCAGGGCACCACCGTCACCACGCTGTGGCGCGAACGCGGCGCTTTTGACAGCGCAGGCGCGACCGCTGCGCCCCCAGCGGCGCGCTGAGCGCCCTTGCCGCAGCACTGTCAACTCTGCCCCCTAAAATGGCCCGCAAATCCCGCCCATGAGCACCCTGATCCTTTTCCTGCCCCAGGCACCTTCCGGGTCCGCCACTGCCTACAGCTACACGCTGACCGCCGACGGCCACACCGCACTTCGCCACGCCAGCGCCCCGGCGCCGCTGCTGCCCGAGCCTGCCCGGCCGGGCGGCGAGGTGGTGGCGGTGGTGCCGGCAGCGGCGCTTTCATGGCAGCGCGTGCAATTGCCCCAGGGTGTGCCGCTGGGGGGGGGCCAGCAGACACCGCGCCTGCGCTCGGTGCTCGAAGGCCTGCTGGAAGACCAGCTGCTCGACGAACCTTCCCAGCTGCACTTTGCCCTGCAACCGGGTGCCCGCGCCGGCGAGCCGGTGTGGGTGGCCGTGTGCGACCGGGCCTGGCTGCGCGAAGCGCTGCAGACACTGGAGGCCGCAGGCCGGCGCGTCGCGCGCGTGGTGCCCGAATTTGCACCGGGCCCCACCGCCAGCGGCGGGCCCGAGCTGTTTGCGCTGGGCAGCCCCGAGGATGCCCAGCTCGTGGTTTGCGGCCACGGGCCCGATCAGGGCGTGGCCGTGCTGCCCCTGTCCGCTGCGGCACTGGGTCTGATCGGCCCGGCCACCCGTCCCGGAGACCCCGGCGAAGCGATGCCGCCGGTGCGCGCCGAGCCCGCCGTGGCGACACTGGCCGAGCGCACGCTGGGCCAGTCGGTGGTGCTGCACACCGCCAGTCAGCGCGCGCTCGATGCGGCGCGCAGCGACTGGGATCTGGCGCAGTTCGACCTGGCCAGCACCGGGCGCACCCGCGCCCTGCGCAAGGCCGGCAGCGCCGCCAGCGCCTTTCTGCATGCGCCACAGTGGCGCGCGGCACGCTGGGGCGCAGGCCTGCTGGCCGCCGCCCACCTGGTGGGCCTGAACGCCTGGGCCTGGCAGGAGCGTGGTGCACTTGCCGCCAAGCAGGCCGGTGTGCGCAAGGCGCTCACCCAGACATTTCCCAAGGTGCAGGTGGTGGTCGATGCCCCCGTGCAGATGGAACGCGAACTGGCCACGCTGCGCCAGGCCACCGGCAGCGTGTCACCGCGCGACCTGGAGCCCCTGCTCGCGGCAGCAGGGGCCGCCCTGCCCGCGGGCCAGCTGCCCAATGCACTCGAATACACCGCGGGCGAGCTGCGCCTTCGCGGCGTGACGCTGACGGCCGAAGAGCAGGCGGCCCTGGCCACCCGGCTGCAAGCGGCAGGCTACAGCGCCCGCCTGGACGACGGCAGCCTGTTGCTGCGCCCGGAGACCACACCATGAACACCTCCTTCCACACCGTCTTGCAAGACCGCTGGAAAGCCCTGGCCCCGCGCGAGCAGAATCTGCTGCTGGCCGCGGGCGCCGTGGTGGCCCTGGCGCTGCTGTGGTGGGTGGCCCTGGCACCGGCCCTGGCCACGCTGCGCACGGCCCCCGCGCGCCATGCGGCCCTGGATGCCCAGCTGCAGCGCATGCAAAGCCTGCAGGCCGAAGCCCTGCAACTGCAGACCGCACCCCGCAGCGCACCCGGCGATGCCGTGGCCAGCCTGCGCAGCGCGCTCACCCAGCGCCTGGGCGCCACGGCCCAGCTCACACTGGCGGGCGACCGCGCCACCATCACGCTCAAGGGAGCGCCCGCCGACGCCCTGGCCCCATGGCTGGCCCAGGCACGCAGCAATGCGCTGGCGGTGCCGATCGAGGCCCGTCTCGCACGAAGTGCGCCAGCGGCCAGCCCTGCGGCCCCCGCCACCCTCGGCAATGGGCCCGCTGCAGCCGTACCGCGCTGGGATGGCAGCCTGGTGCTGGCCCTGCCAGCCCGCTGACCAACTGCCTCTTCCGTGTTGCGCACCGTGCCCTCTTCCCAGCGTTCCCGCCCCCGCCGCAATGCCACGGCAGCCCCGCGCGCACCCTGGGGCTGGGCGGCGGCCGGCGTGCTTGCGGGTGTGCTGCCGGCCTTGGTGGTTTTTGCACCGGCGCGGTGGCTGGCCCTGGCAGTGGACCGCGCCAGCCAGGGGCAAGTGCTGCTGGCCCAGGCGCGTGGCACCGTGTGGACCGGTTCGGCCCAGCTGGTGCTGACCGGCGGCGGCGCCAGCCAGGACCGCACCGCCCTGCCCGGGCGCCTGGAGTGGCGCTTGCGCCCCCGCTGGACCGGCCTGCACGCCCAGGTGCACGCCGCCTGCTGCATGGCTGCGCCCCTGCAGGCCCGCGTGGACGCGCGCTGGGGCGGCGCGCGGCTGGCCATCGCCGATGGCCAGAGCCAGTTCCCCGCCGGCCTGCTGACCGGCCTGGGAACGCCCTGGAACACCCTGCAACCCCAGGGCCAGCTGGCCCTGCAGACCCAGGGTCTCGAAGCCCTGTGGACCGCCGGCCGCCTGGTACTGGCGGGCACAGCACAACTGGACGCGCGGGCCATGTCCTCGCGCCTGTCCACCCTGCGCCCCATGGGCAGCTACCGGCTCGTGCTGCAGGGCGGCGAAGTGCCCACGCTCACGCTGAACACACTCGACGGCGACCTGCGGCTGAACGGCAGCGGCCAATGGGTGGGCCAGCGCCTGCGCTTTACCGGCGAGGCCAGCGCCAAGCCCGAGCGCGAGGCGGCCCTGGCCAATCTCCTGAACATCATCGGACGGCGCAATGGCGCGCGCTCCATCATCACCGTGGGTTGACGCTATGACTTCCAATCTTTCACCCCGACTGCATTTTGCTATCAACACGATAGCTGCATGCGCTTTATTGGTATGCACCAGTGGTCCAGTTCATGCGCAAACGGCGATAGGAACCGGCACCAGCAGCGTGCGCCCGGGCGAGCCCGTCACGCTGAACTTTGCCAACGCCGAGATCGAGGCCGTGGCCCGCACCATGGCCACCATCACTGGTCGCAATGTGGTAGTGGACCCGCGCGTGAAAGGCCAGCTCACGCTGATCACCGAGCGGGCCGTGACACCCGCGGCGGCCTTCCAGCAATTTCTGGCGGCACTGCGGCTGCAGGGCTTCACGGTGGTCGAGTCCGCCGGCCTGTACAAGGTGGTGCCCGAGGCCGATGCCAAGCTGCAGGGCGGCAGCGTGAGCGTGTCGCGGGGCGGCGCGGCGGGCCCCGGCGGCGGACAGATCGTCACGCAGATCTTCAAGCTCAACTATGAGAACGCGGCCAACCTGGTGCCGGTGCTGCGCCCGCTGATCAGCCCCAACAACACCATCAACGTGAACCCCGGCAACAACTCGCTGGTGATCACCGATTACGCCGACAACCTGCAGCGCCTAGCGCGCATCGTGGCGGCCATGGATGTGTCCAACGCCAGCGATGTCGAGGTGATCCCGCTCAAGAATGCCGTGGCCGCCGACCTGGCGCCTCTGGTGGCACGGCTCATCGATGGGGGCGGCGCAGCCGCTCCGGCCGCGGCCCAGGGCCAGACCGACACCTCGTTCAAGACCACGCTGCTGCCCGAGCCGCGCAGCAACTCGCTGATCCTGCGCGCCGCCAACCCGGCCCGCGTGGCCCAGGTGCGCGCGCTGGTGGACAAGCTCGACCAGCCGCCCGTGCCCGGCAGCGGCGCGGCCAGCGGCAACATCCATGTGGTCTATCTCAAGAATGCCGATGCCACCAAGCTGGCGACCACGCTGCGCGCAGCCATCTCGGCCACGGGGGGTAACGCCGCGTCGTCGGGCTCTGCGGGAACGAGCGGCCTGTCCACCACGGTGGCGTCCTCCGGCACGGCCGGCGCCAGCAGCGCCAGCAACAGCGCCGGGCTGGGCGCCGGCAGCGGCGGCCTGGGCATGGGTGCAGGCGGGGGCTCCAGCAGCAGCGCCAGCGGCAACCAGCCCTCCACCGGCGGGCAGATCCAGGCCGACCCCACGACCAACTCACTCATCATCACCGCGCCCGAGCCCCAGTACCGGCAGCTGCGCGCCGTGATCGACAAGCTCGACGGCCGCCGCGCGCAGGTGCTGGTGGAAAGCCTGATCGTGGAAGTCACGGCCAGCAAGCTGGCCGAGTTCGGCATCCAGTGGCAGAGCGTGCTGGGCAGCAAGGGCGACGGCGTGGTGGGCGCCATCGGCACCAACTCGGCGGTGTCGGGCGGCAACATCCTGGGCCTGGCCGCCGGCATTGCCACCGGCAGCGCCACGGCACTGGCATCGCTGGGCGGAGGCCTGAACATTGCACTGGCGCCGCGCGTCAACGGCCAGTACTACCTGGGCGCGCTGGCCAACTTCCTGCAAAACAGCGGCGATGCCAATGTGCTCTCCACCCCCAACCTGATGACGCTGGACAACGAAGAGGCCCGCATCGTCATCGGCAACAACGTGCCCTTTGTCACGGGCTCGTACGCCAACACCACCGGCAACAACTCGGTCAACCCCTTCACCACCGTGGAGCGCAAGGACGTGGGCCTGATGCTGCGCGTGCGCCCCCAGATCAACGAGAACGGCACCGTCAAGATGGCCATCTACCAGGAGGTCTCCAAAATCGACGGCAACACCCTCAAGGACGTGAACGGCCCCACCACCAGCAAGCGCTCCATCGAGTCGAACGTGCTGGTCGAGGACGGCAGCATCATCGTGCTCGGCGGCCTGCTGGAAGACAGCTACCAGCAGGCCGAGGATAAAGTGCCCCTGATGGGCGACATCCCCGTGCTGGGCAACCTGTTCCGCAGCGAGAACCGCTCGCGCAAGAAGACCAACCTGATGGTGTTTTTGCGCCCGGTGGTGGTGCGCGATGCCGCCGCCAGCGACGCACTGATGCTCGACCGCTACGAAGCCATCCGTGCGCTGCAGCAGGTCGCGCAACCCGCGCCCAGCGCCGTGATGGGCTCGGTCTCGGCTGCCCCGGTACTGCCCGCATTGCGCCCCGAGGCCGCGCCGCCCGCGCCGGTGCCATCCGAGCCCGCGCCCGTCAGCACGCCCTGAGGCGGCACCACCATGCGCCATCCCCTGCCCTACGCCTTTGCGCGCACCGCCCAGTTGCTACTGGAGGACGACGGCCAGCAGCTGGTGCTGTGGCACGGCCCCCAGCCCAATGCCAGCGCGCTGTCGGAGGTGCTGCGCAAGCACCCCGTGCAGCAGTTGCTGCCGCTCGACGCCCATGGCCTGGCCCAGCGCATCAGCGCCGCCTACGCGCAGGGTGAATCAAGCGCCGCCACGGTAGTGAGCGAGGTCGAGTCCGACGCAGATCTCTCGCGCATGATGCAGGAACTGCCTGCCGTGGAAGACCTGCTGGAAACGGCAGACGACGCACCCATCATCCGCATGCTCAACGCCCTGCTCACGCAGGCTGCGCGCGATGGCGCCAGCGACATCCACATCGAGCCCTACGAGCGCCATTCCAGCGTGCGCTTTCGCGTGGACGGCAACCTGCGCGAGGTGGTGCAGCCCAATCGCGCGCTGCACGCGGCGCTGATCTCGCGCCTGAAGATCATGGCCGACCTCGATATTTCCGAAAAACGCCTGCCGCAGGACGGGCGCATCAGCCTGCGCCTGGGGACCCGGGCCATCGACGTGCGCGTGTCCACCCTGCCCAGCGCCCATGGCGAGCGCGCCGTGCTGCGCCTGCTGGACAAAAGCGAAAGCAAGATCAGCCTCGAAGCCGTGGGCATGCAGGGCGACACCTTGCAGCGCTTCACCAGCCTGATCGCCCAGCCCCACGGCATCGTGCTGGTGACCGGCCCCACGGGCTCGGGCAAGACCACCACGCTGTATGCCGCGCTGAGCCGGCTCGACGCCACGCGCAACAACATCATGACGGTGGAAGACCCCATCGAGTACGAGCTGCCCGGCGTGGGCCAGACGCAGGTCAACAGCAAGATCGACCTGACGTTTGCCAAGGCGCTGCGCGCCATCCTGCGCCAGGACCCGGACATCATCATGATCGGCGAGATCCGCGATTTCGAAACCGCGCAGATCGCCATCCAGGCTTCGCTCACCGGCCACCTGGTGCTGGCCACGCTGCACACCAACGATGCCGCCAGCGCCGTCACGCGCCTGACCGACATGGGCGTGGAGCCGTTCCTGCTGTCCTCGTCCCTGCTGGGCGTGCTGGCCCAGCGCCTGGTGCGCAAGATCTGCACCCACTGCACCGGCCAGGGCTGCGACGCCTGCGGCCAGACCGGCTACGCGGGCCGCACGGGGGTGTTCGAGATGCTGGTGACCAACGACACCATCCGCGCCCAGATCCACAACCAGGCCTCCGAGGCCGACATCCGCGCCGTGGCACTGTCCAACGGCATGGCGCTGATGCGCGACGACGGGGAGCGCCTGATCGCCGCCGGCATCACCAGCCGCGAAGAAGTGGTGCGGGTAACGAGGGACTGATCCCCTGGGGTGCGACGGTGGCTGGCGCCGTTGCACCCTGTACCGCCACGGGAAATTCGGGCGCGCAATGCGACCTGTTCAATGGCTGCAAGCGTTTACCGTATAAGCGCCATTCGCCACAAAGAGCGTCCAGCACCTATACAGAAAGCGCCAGAAGCTCTTTTTTAATAGCAACCGTCAGACCGGTTGGATCGGCACATACAGGCTGCCACCGCCGCGCTGGAACTCCTCGGCCTTGGTCTCCATGCCCGCCGCCAGCGCCTCGGCCTCGGCCATGCCCTTTTGCGCAGCGAAGTCGCGCACTTCCTGCGTGATCTTCATCGAGCAGAACTTGGGCCCGCACATGGAGCAGAAATGCGCCACCTTGGCCGAGTCCTTGGGCAGGGTTTCGTCGTGGTATTCCTTGGCCGTTTCGGGGTCCAGGCCCAGGTTGAACTGGTCCTGCCAGCGGAAGTCGAAGCGCGCCTGGGAGAGGGCATCGTCGCGCGAGCGGGCGCCGGGGTGGCCCTTGGCCACGTCGGCCGCGTGGGCGGCGATCTTGTAGGCGATGATCCCCTGCTTCACGTCATCACGGTCGGGCAGGCCCAGATGCTCCTTGGGGGTCACGTAGCACAGCATGGCCGTGCCCATCCAGCCGATCATGGCGGCGCCGATGGCGGACGCAATGTGGTCGTAGCCCGGCGCGATGTCGATGGTCAGCGGGCCCAGGGTGTAGAACGGCGCCTCGTGGCAGGTCTTGAGCTGCTCGGTCATGTTGGCCTGGATCATGTGCATGGGCACATGGCCGGGGCCTTCGATCATGGTCTGCACGTCGTGCTTCCAGGCCACCTGGGTGAGTTCGCCCAGCGTGTGCAGTTCGGCGAACTGCGCTTCGTCGTTGGCGTCAGATGCGCAACCAGGGCGCAGGCCATCGCCCAGGCTGAACGACACGTCGTACGCCTTCATGATGTCGCAGATGTCCTCGAAGTGCTCGTACAGAAAGCTCTCGCGGTGGTGCGCCATGCACCACTTGGCCATGATGGAGCCGCCGCGCGAAACGATGCCGGTGCGGCGCTGGGCCGTGAGGTGGATGTAGGCCAGGCGCACGCCGGCGTGGATGGTGAAGTAGTCCACGCCCTGCTCGGCCTGCTCGATCAGCGTGTCACGGAAGATCTCCCAGGTCAGGTCTTCGGCGATGCCGCCCACCTTCTCCAGCGCCTGGTAGATCGGCACGGTGCCAATCGGCACGGGCGAGTTGCGCACGATCCAGTCGCGCGTGGTGTGGATGTTCTTGCCGGTCGAGAGGTCCATCACGTTGTCGGCGCCCCAGCGGATCGCCCAGACGAGCTTTTCCACTTCCTCTTCGATGCTGGAGGTGACGGCCGAGTTGCCGATGTTGGCGTTGATCTTGACCAGGAAATTGCGGCCAATCGCCATCGGTTCCACCTCGGGGTGGTTGATGTTGGCGGGGATGATGGCGCGGCCCCGGGCCACTTCGTCGCGCACGAACTCGGGCGTGATGATGCGGGGGATGCTCGCGCCCAGGGGGTTGCCCATCAGGCGCTTTTCACGGCCCGCGTCGGCCAGGTACTGCTGCATCCACTCGCGCTTGCCGTTTTCACGGATGGCCACGTACTCCATCTCGGGGGTGATGATGCCCTTCCTGGCGTAGTGCATCTGCGTTACGTTGGCGCCGGCCTTGGCGCGCAGCGGCTTGCGCTGCAGGGCGGCGGCCTCGGTGCGCAGCTGGGCCAGGCGGGTGGCGTCCTCGCTCTTTTGCCCGTCGTCAAGCGCCACGGGAGCGCGGCCTTCGTAATGCTCCACGTCGCCGCGGCCGGTGATCCAGCCGCCGCGCACACTGGCCAGGCCCTGGCGCACGTCGATCACGGCGTTCGGGTCGGTGTAGGGGCCCGAGGTGTCGTACACGCTGACCTGCTCGCCGTTGGTCAGCGCAATGTCGCGCACGGGCACACGCAGGTCGGCGTGCAGGTGGCCGGGGATATAGGCCTTGCGCGAGGCAGGGAATGGTTCGCGGGTGAGGGCGAGCAGTTCGGCGAATTTCTCGCGGGCGACAGGTTCGGGGGCATTCATGGGGCAGTCTCCTGGTTCCGGTGGCGGGGCTGCTCCGGAATGGACCTGCTCCCCCGCAGCTGCACGGGACAACTGGGGCATGGAGGGATCGGCTCTTCTTCCGCCGGAATGAACCGGATCAAGTTCGTCGGGTTCGCGTCTGGGCCCGCATTTCAGGCCTCCGCATCTCAGTGCATCAGCACACCCCGGAGCAGGCGCGAGTATAGGCCAGCGCGGCGGCGGCTGCTGCCGTGCCGGTTTTCAGGCCAGGCGCCCGATGAACAGCACGGCAAAGAAAAAGACCGCCGCGATGAGGGTCCACTTCAGCACCACCAGGCCAAAGCGCTTGTAGCGCGCCTGGCCCGTGCCGGCATAGAACGCAAAGGAAACCGCTGCAGCCAGCAGCAGTGCCATGGACAGCCAGCGAAACAGCAGCATTTCAGCGCCCCCCCCCTGCGCGGCGAAAACTTGCGCAGCGCTGGCCAGGGACGCCAGGCAAGGGCCGCCCCGCAGCGAGGGCGTCGTCCCCCTGGAGGCTGAGGGCCGCGACTCCAAGCCTGCCTGCGCAAGCTTGGACGTGCCTGAAGAGCTGCCGCCTCTGGCGGCGGCACCGAGGCGCGAGGTCGCTCAGGGGGACGTTCATGTTCACCAGGCCCGCGCGGGTTGCAGGAATCCGCGGGGCGCCTGGCGCTCGTCCTCGAACGTCACTTCTTCCCAGGCGTCGCGCTGCGCCAGCAGCTCGCGCAGCAGCAGGTTGTTCATGGCGTGGCCCGAACGGAAGGCACTGTAGGCCGCCAGCAGGGGCTTGCCGACCAGGTACAGGTCGCCCATGGCGTCGAGAATCTTGTGTTTGACGAACTCGTCGTCGTAGCGCAAGCCCTCGCTGTTGAGCACCTTGTAGTCGTCCATCACGATGGCGTTGTCCAGCCCTCCGCCCAGCGCCAGGCCGCTGGAGCGCATCATTTCCACGTCGCGCGTGAAGCCAAAGGTGCGCGCGCGCGCAATATCGCGGCTGTAGTTGCCGGCCCCCAGGTCGAACTCGACCCGCTGGCCCGTGGAGTCGACCGCCGGGTGGTCGAAATCGATCTCGAAACTGAGCTTGTAGCCATGGTAGGGCGTGAGCCTTGCCCACTTGGCTGCGGCCCCCTCGCCCTGGCGCACCTCGACCGGCCGGGTCACGCGAATGAAGCGGCGCGGCGCGTTCTGCAACTCGATGCCTGCGCTTTGCAGCAGAAAGACAAACGATGCCGAGGAACCATCGAGGATGGGGACCTCTTCTGCCGTGATGTCCACATACAGGTTGTCGATGCCGAGGCCTGCACAGGCCGACATCAGGTGCTCCACGGTGTGCACCTTGGCATTGCCCGTGCCAATGGTCGATGCCAGGCGGGTATCGGTCACCGCCGTCGCGCAGATGGGGATGTCCACGGGCTGGGGCAGATCCACGCGGCGAAACACGATGCCCGTGTCGGGCTGTGCCGGCCGCAGGGTCAACTCGACCCGCTGGCCGCTGTGCAGCCCCACGCCAACAGCGCGGGTGATCGTCTTGAGGGTGCGTTGCTGAAGCATCTGGGGATTTTAGTGGGCCAGCCCTGCGCCAACCACCCTGCGCCTTGCTATGACCCTGATAGAAAACGGAGTGGCCGAGACCGGCGCAACCCGTGCCAGGGATGCCTAGCAAGGGCCGCCCCGCAGCGAGGGCATCGTCCCCCTTCCCGCATCGCGCAGCGATGCGAGAGAAGGGGCTGAGGGCCGCGGCTCCAAGCCTGCCTGCGCAGGTTTGGACGGTCCCGAAGAGCAGCCACCTCTGGGGGCTGCCCCGAGCGGCGCAGCGCCACAGGGGGTTGTCCTCTATCAATCCGCCTGCTTGCGCAGGAAAGCCGGAATCTCCAGATCGTCCATGCCACCCGACGAGAGCGCATCCACGCGGGCGGCCGCCTGCGTGCGGTTGGTGCGCCAGACGCTGGGCACCGACATGCCGCCGTAATCGGCCTGGGAACCACCGACCATGCCACCGGCCACCCCGACGGCACCGCCCATGCCACCGCCAACAGTCATGGGCATCTGGTAGGCCATGTTGTCTGTGCCGGTGCGCAGACCGCCCTGCACCACCGAAATGGGCTGGCGGCGTGCGTTGGGGCGCGACAGGCCCGTGGCCACCACGGTGACGCGGATCTCGTCGCCCAGGCTGTCGTCGTAGGCGGCGCCGTAGATGACATGCGCATCAGGCGAGGCGTAGGCATTGATGGTGCTCATGGCCAGGCGCGACTCGGACAGCTTCAGGCTGCCCTTGGCGGCCGTCACCAGCACCAGCACGCCCTTGGCGCCCGACAGGTCGATGCCTTCGAGCAGCGGGCAGGCCACGGCCTGCTCGGCGGCGATGCGGGCGCGGTCGGGGCCGCTGGCGGTGGCCGTGCCCATCATGGCCTTGCCGGGCTCGCCCATCACGGTGCGCACGTCTTCGAAGTCGACGTTCACATGGCCGTATTCGTTGATGATTTCGGCGATGCCGCCCACGGCGTTTTTCAGCACGTCGTTGGCATGCGCAAACGCTTCGTCCTGGGTGATGTCATCGCCCAGCACTTCGAGCAGCTTCTCGTTGAGCACCACGATCAGCGAATCGACATTGGCTTCGAGTTCGGCCAGGCCGTTGTCGGCATTGGTCATGCGGCGGCCACCTTCCCAGTCGAAGGGCTTGGTGACCACGCCCACGGTGAGAATGCCCATTTCCTTGGCCACGCGCGCGATCACGGGCGCTGCGCCGGTGCCCGTGCCGCCGCCCATGCCGGCGGTGATGAACAGCATGTGGGCGCCCTGGATGGCGGCACGGATGTCGTCCACCGCCGCCTCGGCAGCGTCCCGTCCCTTGTCGGGCTTGCTGCCCGCGCCCAGGCCGCTCTGGCCCAGCTGGATGGTGCGATGGGCCGAGCTGCGGGTGAGCGCCTGCGCGTCGGTGTTGGCGCTGACGAACTCCACGCCCTGCACGCTGCGGGCAATCATGTGTTCAACGGCGTTGCTGCCGCCACCGCCCACGCCGATCACCTTGATCTGGGTGCCCTGGTTGAATTCTTCGGCTTCGATCATTTCGATGGTCATGTTGGAGCTCCTGGTTCTAGATTCGTATGCAATTGCCAATTGAGAGATGGGGTCATTTTTCTTGTAGTGCGTGGCGGTCCTGTACATCGCCATCGCTCGCGCGGTATTCGGTGAGGGCTCCCACGCGCCAGCCACAGTGGATATTTCATGTTATTGATCCCCCGTGCCGCACGCCGCCCACAGCCCATGAAACTGGCGCAGCCCAGACAAGGGCCGCCGCGCAAGGGCCGCCCCGCCGCGCTGGCGGCGTCCCCCTTCCCGCGCACAGCGCGAGAGAAGGGGGAAGCGACGAAGTCGCTCAGGGGGTTGTCGCTGCATTTCAGAAATTCCCCACGATGAAATCCTTGAAGCGCCCGAACGCGGTCTTCATCGACCCGCTCTTTTGCGCCACCTTGAAGCCGCGCAGCCGCGCCAGCCGGGCCTCTTCGAGCAAGCCCATGACCGTGGCGGCACGGGGCTGGGCCACCATGTCCGACAGGGCACTGGAATACTTGGGGATGCCGCGGCGCACGGGCTTCAGGAAAATGTCTTCACCCAGTTCGATCATTCCGGGCATCACCGAACTGCCGCCGGTGAGCACGATGCCCGAGGACAGCACTTCTTCGTAACCCGACTCGCGCACCACCTGCTGCACCAGCGAGAAAATCTCCTCGACACGCGGCTCGATCACCCCCGCCAGCGCCTGCTTGGACAACATGCGCGGACTGCGGTCGCCCAGGCCAGGCACTTCGACCTGCGCCTCGGGATCGGCCAGCAACTGCTTGGCGTAGCCGCTTTCGACCTTGATGTCCTCGGCGTCCTTCGTGGGCGTGCGCAGCGCCATGGCGATGTCGCTGGTGATCAGGTCACCGGCGATCGGAATCACGGCGGTATGGCGAATGGCGCCGCCGGTGAAGATCGCCACATCGGTGGTGCCGGCGCCGATGTCCACCAGCACCACGCCGAGTTCGCGCTCGTCGTCGGTCAGCACGGCCTGGCTGCTGGCCAGCGGGTTGAGCATGAGCTGCTCGACTTCCAGGCCGCAGCGGCGCACGCACTTGATGATGTTCTCGGCCGCGCTCTGCGCACCGGTCACGATATGGATCTTGGCCTCCAGGCGGATGCCGCTCATGCCGATGGGCTCTTTCACGTCCTGCCCGTCGATCACGAATTCCTGCGGCTCCACCAGCAGCAGGCGCTGGTCGCTGCTGATGTTGATGGCCTTGGCCGTCTCGACCACGCGCGCCACGTCGGCGGCGGTGACTTCCTTGTCCTTCACGGCCACCATGCCGCTGGAGTTGAGCCCCCGGATATGGCTGCCCGTGATGCCGGTATAGACGCGCTGGATCTTGCAATCGGCCATCAGCTCGGCTTCTTTCAGCGCCTGCTGGATGCTCTGCACCGTGGCATCGATGTTCACCACCACGCCGCGCTTGAGGCCATTGCTCGGCGCCACGCCCAGGCCGGCCAGCTTGAGTTCGCCATTGGGCAGCACCTCGGCCACCACGACCATGACCTTGGCCGTGCCGATGTCCAGCCCCACCACCACGTCTTTGTATTCTCTTGCCATATCAGTGTCTGCCCTTCGTTGTCCTGTCCAGTCGCGGCCGCTCCCCGCGGCTATTTCTTCGTCTTTGCCGCCGCTTCCGCGGTCACGGTCGTCACCCCGCGCAGGCGCAGTGCGTAGCCTCCGGCATGGCGCAGGTCGGCCGACTCCAGCGCGTCGGCGCGGCGCCGGTATTGCGCCGCCACTTGCGTCAGCGTGCGGGTGAAGCGCTGCGTGCGCTCCACCACCTCCTGCGGCGTGCCGCCCCCCAGCTCCAGCACGGCGTTGCTGTCGAGCGTGGCGCGCCAGCCACCGCGCCCCGTCAGCTCCAGCGCCTCGACCGCCATGCCCAGCGGCTCGAACACCGGCTGCAGCAGACCATGCATCCGCAGCACTTCGGCCGAACTACCCTGGGGGCCCATCAGGCGGGGCAAGCCTTCTTGCTCCACATCGCCCACGTTGGCCTCGAACACCTCGCCCTCACGGTTGACCAGTGCCGCGCCCGTGTCGGGCCCCCAGTAGGCGACGGCATCGTGTTCCTGCAGCACCACCCGCAGGCCGCGCGGAAATTCGCGCCGCACCAGGGCCTTGCGCACCCAGGGCGCCTGCTCGAAGGCGGCGCGCGCCGCCCGCAGGTCGATGGTGAAAAAGTTGCCCACCAGCTGCGGCGCCACATTGGCCCGCAAGGTCACGGCGTTGTTGTGCACCAACTCCCCCTGGACCACGATGCGCGCCACCGAAAAACCGGGGTAGCGCAAGACCCAGCGCGTCCCCGCTGCCAGCAGCAGCAGGACGCAGCACAGGAACAGGACCGATGCGGTCAGGTTCATGAGCTTGACGTCCAGCGGTGCGGGCAGCGACTGGTTCATGGCGCGGTGGTCTCCTGCGGTTGGCCTTGCGCGGGGCTGAGCGTGGCGCCCGGCGGTGTGTCCAGCGTGGCCGTGGCGAGCACGCCCACGCACAGGTTTTCGTAGCTGATGCCCAGGGCGCGGGCCGACATGGGCACCAGCGAATGCCCGGTCATGCCCGGCGAGGTGTTGATTTCCAGCAAAAAGGGCTTGCGGTCACTGGCGCGGATCATGATGTCGGCCCGCGCCCAGCCACGGCAACCCAGCGAACGGAAGGCCTGCACCACCAGGCGCTGGATCTCGCGCTCCTCGGCCTCGGGCAGGCCGCTCGGGCAGTGGTATTGCGTGTCGTCGGTGAAATACTTGTTCTGGTAGTCGTAGTTGCCCTGGGGCGCGACGATGCGGATCACCGGCAGGGCATAGGCACCGGCGCCTTCGCCCAGCACCGGACAGGTGGTTTCGTCGCCCTCGATGAACTGCTCGCACAGCACCTCGGGGTCGTAGCGCGACGCCAGCGCATAGGCCTGCGCGCATGCCTCGGGCGTGGAGACCTTGGTCAGCCCGAGGGTCGAACCCTCGCGCGCCGGCTTGACGATCATGGGCGTGCCCAGCGCCTGCAGGGCCTGCGCGGTTTCCTCGGCGCTGGCCACGAGGCGCCAGTCGGGTGTGGGCAGCCCTTCGGCGCGCCAGATGCGCTTGGTCATGATCTTGTCCATCGACATGCTGGACGCCATCACGCCAGGACCGGTGTACGGAATGCCCAGCAATTCCAGCGCACCCTGCACCGTGCCGTCTTCGCCATGGCGCCCGTGCAGGGCAATGAAGCAGCGGTCATAGCCGCCGCGCTGGAGTTCGCCCAGATCGCGGTGCGCGGGATCGAACGCGTGGGCATCCACGCCGCGCGAGCGCAGTGCCTGCAGCACGCCGCGGCCGGACATCAGCGACACATCGCGCTCGGCCGACGCGCCGCCCATCAGCACCGCCACCTTGCCCAGCGCACGCGCATCAATATTGGAACCAAATGTGTTCATTGCGCTTTCCCTGTCTGCGACAGTAGCTCATTATTTTGTAGCATTTCAACGATTTTTCCGGACACGGCACCAATGGTCCCCGCGCCCATGCACATCACCACGTCGCCATCCCTGGCGTTCTCGGCAATGACCTGGGGCATGTCGGCCACGCTGTCGACAAACAGCGGCTCCACCCGGCCCGCCACCCGCAGCGCGCGCGCCAGCGAGCGGCCGTCGGCCGCCACCACGGGTGCTTCGCCGGCGGCGTACACCTCGGTGAGCAGCACGGCATCGGCCGTACCGATGACCTTGACGAAATCCTCGAAGCAGTCGCGCGTGCGGCTGTAGCGGTGCGGCTGGAAGGCCAGCACCAGGCGCCGCCCGGGGAAGGCCCCGCGCGCCGCCGCCAGCGTGGCGGCCATCTCGACGGGGTGGTGGCCATAGTCGTCGATCACGGTGAACTGGCCGCCGCCCTTGGAGGGCAGGTCGCCATAGCGCTGGAAGCGCCGCCCCACGCCCTTGAAGCCGGCCAGTGCGCGCTGCACGGCGTCGTCGGAGATGTTCAGCTCCACGGCCACCGCAATGGCCGACAGGGCGTTGAGCACGTTGTGCTCGCCCGCCAGGTTGAGCACCACTTCCATGTCGGGCAGCGTGACGCCGTTGCGCCGCTGCACCGTGAAGCGCATCTGGCCCGCGTCGGCCCGCACGTTGATGGCGCGCACCTGGGCATCCTCGGAAAAACCGTAGCTTGTGACGGGGCAGGTCACGCTGGGCAGGATGTCGCGCACCGCCGGGCTGTCCACGCACAGGATCGCGGTGCCGTAGAACGGCATGCGGTGCAGGAAATCGACGAACGCCTTCTTGAGTCGGCCGAAGTCGTGCCCGTAGGTCTCCATGTGGTCGGCATCGATGTTGGTCACCACCGCCATCACGGGCAGCAGGTTGAGGAAGGACGCATCGGACTCGTCGGCCTCGACCACGATGTAGTCGCCGCTGCCCAGCTTGGCATTGGCGCCCGCGCTGTTCAGGCGCCCGCCGATCACGAAGGTGGGATCGAGCCCCGCCTCGGCCAGCACGCTGGTCACCAGGCTGGTGGTGGTGGTCTTGCCGTGCGTGCCGGCAATGGCGATGCCCTGCTTGAGGCGCATGAGCTCGGCCAGCATGAGCGCGCGGGGCACCACGGGAATCTTCTTCTCGCGCGCGGCCAGCACCTCGGGGTTGTCGGCCGTGACGGCGGTGGAGGTGACCACGGCGTCCGCGCCCTCGATGTGGGCGGCCGCATGGCCCAGGCAGGTCCGGATGCCCAGCGCCTGCAGGCGGCGCAGCGTGGCGCTGTCGGCCAGGTCGGAGCCCGAGATGCGGTAGCCCAGATTGAACAGCACCTCGGCGATGCCGCTCATGCCGGCGCCGCCCAGGCCAACGAAATGGATGTGGCGAATCGCGTGTTTCATGATCCGGCGAGCTCCTCGCAGGCTGTCACCACTTCACGCGTGGCGTTGATTTTTTGCATGTTTTTGGCCTTTATCGCAATATCCACAAGCGCTGATCGCTCCATATTCGATAGCATTTTTGCCAACCCCTCGGGGGTCAGATCGCTTTGCGGCACCAACCAGCCGCCACCGGCATCCACCAGGAAACGGGCGTTGGTGGTCTGGTGGTCGTCCACCGCATAGGGAAACGGCACAAAGAGGGCGGCAGCGCCCACCGCGGCGATTTCGGTCACGGTGCTGGCGCCCGCGCGGCAGACGATGACATCGGCCGCCGCAAAAGCGCTGGCGGTGTCGTCGATGAAGGGGGTGAGTTCGGCATCGACAGCGGCGGCCGCATAGTTGGCGCGCAGTGCATCGATCTGCGTGGCACCGCTCTGGTGTGTGACCACGGGCCGCTTTTCGGCCGGCATCAGCGCAACGGCCTGGGGCACGATGTCGTTGAGCGCCCGTGCGCCCAGACTGCCACCCACCACCAGCAGGCGCAGAGGGCCCGTGCGCCCGGCGAAGCGCTCGGCGGGGGCGGGCTGGCGCGTGAACGCCGCGCGCAGCGGGTTGCCCACCCACTGCCCCTTCCTGAACACGTTGGGGAATGCGGTGAACACCCGGTCGGCCACGCCGGCCAGCACCTTGTTGGCCATGCCAGCCACCGAGTTCTGCTCGTGCAGCACCAGCGGCTTGCCCGCCAGCACCCCCATCATGCCGCCCGGAAAGGTGATGTAGCCGCCCAGGCCCACCACCACATCGGGCTTCACGCGACGCACCACCTGCAGGGCTTGCCAGAAGGCACGCAGCAGGCGCAGCGGCAGCAAGGCCAGCGTGACCAGCCCCTTGCCGCGCACGCCCGAAAAATCGATCAGCTCCAGCGCGAAACCGTGCGTGGGCACGATGCGCGACTCCATGCTGCCCGGTGCGCCCAGCCAGTGCACGCGCCAGCCGCGCGCACGCAACTCTTCGGCCACGGCGAGGCCCGGGAAGATGTGGCCACCAGTGCCGCCGGCCATGATGAGGGCCGTCTTCTGCTTCATACGCGGCCTCCTCTCATCAGGCGCTGTGCGCCTGGCATTGCATGCGCAATGCTGAATTTTTTTTGATGAAACAAACTGCTCATACGCGGCCTCCGCGCATGAGCAGTTTGTTTTCATAGTCCACGCGCAGCACAACGGCCAGTGCCACCAGATTCATCAGGATCGCCGAGCCGCCAAAGCTCATCAGCGGTAGCGTGAGCCCCTTGGTGGGCAGCGCGCCCAGGTTCACCCCCATGTTGATGAAGGCCTGAAAGCCGATCCAGATCGCCACGCCCTGCGCCACCAGGCCTGCGAACACGCGATCGAGCGCAATGGCCTGGCGGCCGATGTGCATGATGCGGCGCGTCATCCAGACAAACAGCAGGATCAGCGTGAGCACGCCCACCAGGCCGAACTCCTCGCCGATGACCGCCAGCAGGAAGTCGGTGTGGGCTTCGGGCAGCCAGTGCAGCTTTTCGACGCTGCCACCCAGCCCCACGCCAAAGATCTCGCCGCGCCCGATGGCAATGAGCGAGTGCGAGAGCTGGTAGCCCTTGCCCAGCGCATGCTGCTCGCTGAAGGGGTCGAGGTAGGCAAAAACGCGTTCGCGGCGCCACGGCGAGGTGGCGATCATGAGGGCGAAGGCCGCCACCAGCACGCCCGCGATCAGGAAGAACATGCGGGCATTGACGCCGCCCAGGAACAGGATGCCCATGGCGATCACGGCCACCACCATGAAGGCCCCCATGTCCGGCTCGGCCAGCAGCAGCACGCCCACGATGGCCACGGCCGCGCCCATGGGCAGCACCGCGCGAAAGAAGCGCTCTTTCACCTCCATCTTGCGCACCATGTAGTCGGATGCATACACCAGCACGGCAAACTTCGCCAGTTCCGAGGGCTGGAAGTTCATGACGCCCAGGGACAACCAACGCCGCGCACCATTGACCACCGTGCCCACATGCGGAATCAGCACCGCCACCAGCAGCACGATGGACACCACGAACAGCCAGGGCGCCACGCGCTCCCAGGTGGCCATGGACACCTGGAACGCCAGCAACGCCACCACGAAGCCGACGATCAGGGCAAACACATGGCGCGTCAGAAAATGGGTGGAGGCAATCTTGCCGAAACGGGGGTTGTCCGGCATGGCGATGGACGCCGAGTACACCATCACCAGCCCCCAGGCCAGCAGCGCCACCACCACCCACAGCAGGGCCTGGTCAAAGCCCAACACCGTGGCGGGCGTGCTGTGGGTCTGGCGATATTCGGTACCGCCCACGCGCACCGGCAGCACATCGGCGGCCTTGCCCGACAGCCCTTTCAGCCAGGCCGTGAAGCGCGACCATGCACCTATGGCGGGGGTCATTGCATGCCCTCCAGTTCCTGCCCGGCGTCGTGCGCCATGTCGCGCACGGCGTCGCAGAACACCTGGGCGCGGTGGGCGTAGTCGCGGAACATGTCAAAGCTGGCGCAGGCGGGCGACATCAGCACCGCATCGCCCGCGTGGGCGCGCTGCGCCGCCAGTTGCACGGCCTGCGGCAGGGTCTGCGCATCGATCAGCGGCACACCCGCGCCGTCCAGGGCCGCATGGATCAGCGGTGCATCGCGCCCCATCAGCACCACGGCGCGGGCATACCGTGCCACTGGCGCTGCCAGCGGCGAAAAATCCTGACCCTTGCCTTCGCCTCCCAGGATGACCACAAGGCGCCGGTCGGCACCCAAGCCGGTCAGGGCCGCCACCGTGGCGCCCACATTCGTGCCCTTGCTGTCGTCGAAATACTCCACGCCCGACACCATGCCGATGGGTTCCACGCGGTGCGGCTCGCCGCGGTATTCGCGCAGGCCATACAGCATGGGCGACAGCGCGCAGCCAGCCTCGCAGGCCAGCGCCAGGGCGGCCAGGGCGTTGATAGCGTTGTGGCGCCCCCGGATGCGCAGCGCATCGGCCGGCATCAGGCGCTGGATGTGCAGCTCTGGCTCTTCGCTGCGGCCGCGCTTGCGGGTTTCGTCCGATGCGTGGGCGCGCACCAGCCAGGCCATGCCACTGACCATCTCGATGCCGAAATCGCCCGGGCGCCTGGGCATGTCGCCGCCAAAGGTGGTATGCGCGCGCTGCTGCGGCTTTTGCAGCTTCACGCGCACCGGCTCCGGCAGCATGGCCATCACGGCCGGGTCTTCGCGGTTGAGCACCATCACGCCGTGCTGCCCGAAGATGCGGGCCTTGGCGCCGGCATAGGCCTGCATGTCGCCATGCCAGTCCAGGTGGTCCTGCGTGATGTTGAGCACCGCAGCGGCCGTGGGCGCGAAACCCGCCACGCCGTCGAGCTGGAAGCTCGACAGCTCCAGCACCCACACCTGGGGCAGCGTGCCCGCGTCGATGCGGGCCGCCAGCGTGTCGAGCAGCGTCGGGCCGATATTGCCCGCCACGGCCACTGTCTTGCCGGCCCGTTCGACCAGCTGGCCCGTGAGCGAGGTGACCGTGGTCTTGCCATTGGTGCCGGTGATGGCCAGCACCGCCGGCGCATAGCCGTGCGCGGTGCGCAGCGTATCCAGCGCCATGGAATAGAGGCTCAGTTCGCCTCCAGTGCTGATGCCCATTGCGCCGGCAGCTGCAAATACAGCAGCAATCGATGCAGGACTCAGGCCCGGCGAGCGGTACACCGCGTGCAGGCCCTCTTCGACCAGATGGGCGCCGAACTCGCCCGCCACGAAACGCACCTGCGGCAGCTCCTGCTGCAAGGCAGCCAGCTGGGGCGGGGCTTGCCGCGTATCGGCCACGGTGACCTGCGCGCCACAGCGCACGCACCAGCGCGCCATCGCCAGGCCGGAGGCGCCCAGGCCGAGAATGAGGATGTTCTGGCCCTGCAGCGGCGCCATGCCGTCGCCGGGCCGGCCCAGTGGCTCGGCGGGTTCGTCGGCAGACACCTTTTCGGTGGCATCCACGGCCTGCGGGACGGGGGCGAGCACGGCCTCGGACGTGGTCACGTCCGCAAAAATCTGTGCCACAAAGTCGGCCGCCGCCTGGGCGGCAGAGACCGCAGGCGGCGCTTCGGGGTCCCATGCGGGTGCGGCCGCGCGCTTGCCCGCGGCCGGCAGGCCTGGGTCTGCCTCCACCTCGGGCGGCATGACCGCCGGTGACTCGACGGCTGCGGGGATGGGGGGATCGTCCGGGTTCATCGCAATTTCAGCGTCGACAGGCCGACAAGGCACAACAGCATGGTGATGATCCAGAAGCGCACGACCACCTGCGTTTCCTTCCAGCCGCTCTTTTCGAAATGGTGGTGCAGCGGCGCCATCTTCAGCAGGCGCCGGCCTTCGCCGTAGCGGCGCTTGGTGTACTTGAACCAGGTCACCTGCAGCATCACCGACAGCGCCTCGACCACGAAGATGCCGCCCATGATGGCCAGCACGATCTCCTGGCGCACGATGACGGCGATGGTGCCCAGTGCCGCGCCCAGGGCCAACGCACCCACATCGCCCATGAACACCTGGGCCGGGTGCGCGTTGAACCACAGGAAGGCCAGGCCCGCGCCCGCCATCGCGGCGCAGAAGATCAGCAGCTCGCCCGAGCCGGGAATGTGCGGAAAGAACAGGTACTTGGAATACACCGAGCTGCCGGTGACATAGGCAAACACCCCCAGCGCCGAGCCCACCATCACCACCGGCATGATGGCCAGGCCATCGAGTCCATCGGTCAGGTTGACGGCGTTGCTGGAACCCACGATCACGAGGTAGGTCAGGATGACGAAACCCAGCACACCGAGCGGGTAGCTGATTTCTTTGAAGAACGGCAGTTGCAGGCCGGCCTTGGGGGGCAGATCGAGCGAGAAACCCGACCGCACCCAGCTGATGAACAGCTCCAGCACCCGGGCGTTGGAACTCTCGGAAATGCTGAACACCAGGTACAGCGCGGCCACCAGGCCGATCACCGATTGCCAGAAATATTTCTCGCGCGAGCGCATGCCTTCGGGGTCCTTGTTGACCACCTTGCGCCAGTCGTCCACCCAGCCGATGGCGCCAAAGCCCAGCGTGACCAGCAGCACGATCCAGACAAAGCGGTTCGACAGATCGAACCACAGCAGCGTCGAGATCGCGATCGACAGCAGGATGAGCACGCCGCCCATGGTGGGCGTTCCGCTCTTGGACAGGTGCGATTGCATCGCATAGCCCCGGATCGGCTGGCCGATCTTGAGCGAGGCAAGGATGCGGATCACCCTGGGCCCCGCCACCAGGCCGATCAGCAGCGCCGTCAGGGCCGCCATCACCGCACGGAACGTGAGGTACTGGAACACCCGGAAGAAGCCGAACTCGGGCGACAGGCCCTGCAGCCATTGCGACAGCATCAGCAGCATGCGGCACCTCCGTGCGGTGGGCGGCGGGCATCAATGGCTTGCATCAGGGTGTCCCTCCGGGTGAGCGGTTGGCTTTGCTTGTTGTTCTGCGGTGGCAACCATCGCCTCCACCACCTGTTCCATCTTCATGAACCGCGATCCCTTCACCAGCACACTGCCCACCTGGGGCAGCATCTCCAGCACCGCCGCCTGCAGCGGTGCCATGTTGTCAAAATGCCGCGCAGCCCCGAAGGCGCGGGCCGCATTCGCCGACTGCGCACCCAGCGCATACAGGTGTGCAATACCCGCCGCACGCGCGTGTTCGCCGGCCTCGGCGTGGAACTGCGGGCCCTGGTCGCCCACCTCGCCCATGTCGCCCATCACCAGCAGCTGCGGCGCGGGCAGCGCGGCCAGCACGTCGATGGCGGCGCGCATGGAGTCAGGGTTGGCGTTGTAGGTGTCGTCCACCACGGTGATGTCACGGCCCGCCAGCGGCAGATTGAGCGCGCGCGAGCGCCCCTTGACGGGGACGAATGCGCTCAGGCCGCGTGCTATCGCGTCCAGCGGAACCCCTGCCGCCAGGGCGCAGGCCGCAGCAGCCAGCGCGTTGGTGACGTTGTGCTGGCCAGCGATCTGCAGGGTGCACGACAGCGCGCCCGCGGGCGTGGCCACCTCCACCGCCCAGGCGCCCTGCTGCCAGCGGGCGTGCAGACATTGCACGTCACCGCCCTCTCCGAACGTGATGCAGCGGCGCGGCGCGGCCAGCCGGCTCCACAGGGCAGTGTAGGCATCGCCTGCGGGAAAAACGGCCACGCCACTGGCCGGCAGCGCCGCCAGCACCGAGCCGTTTTCTTCCGCCACGGCCTGCACGGTGTGCATGAATTCAAGATGTTCGCGCTGGGCGTTGTTGACCAGCGCCACCGTGGGCCGCGCCATGGCCGCCAGGGTGGCGATCTCGCCGGGATGGTTCATGCCCATCTCGATCACCGCGGCGGCATGCCCGGCGCGCAGGCGCAGCAGCATCAAGGGCACGCCGATGTCGTTGTTGAAATTGCCCTGCGTCGCAAACGCGGCCTCGCCCTTCCAGGCACGCAGGATGGACGCCACCATCTGCGTCACCGTCGTCTTGCCATTGCTGCCCGTGATGCCGATCAGCGGCAGGCCGAACTGGCCGCGCCACCCGGCCGCCAGCGCGCCCAGCGCCGCCAGGCTGTCGGGCACCTCGATGCCGGGCAACCCTGCGGCGTCCAGCCCGCCATGGGCGATGGCGGCCACGGCACCGCCCGCACGGGCATCGGCCAGGAAGGCGTTGGCATCGAAGCGCTCGCCCTTGAGCGCCACGAACAGGTCGCCCGCCTGCAGGGTGCGGGTGTCCGTGTGCACCCGTGCCAGCGGCGTTGCCCCATCGCCCACCAGGCGCGCCTGGGGAATGCCGGGGCGAATCCAGTCGAGCGCCTGCTGCAGGTTCATCATGCCCATGTGCTGGCTCCCCGGGCGGCCAGCGCTGCCCGCGCCTGCGCCATGTCATCGAACGGCCGGCGCACGCCGGCGGTTTCCTGGTAGTCCTCGTGGCCCTTGCCGGCAACCAGCACCACATCGGCCGCATCGGCCTCGCCGATGGCCAGCGCAATGGCGGCCGCCCGATCCGGTTCGGCGCGGACGGTTTCGCCGGCAATCGTGCCCTGCAGGATCTGGTGCAGGATGGCCACCGGTGCTTCGCTGCGCGGGTTGTCACTGGTCACCACCACCCAGTCGGCATGCTGCTGGGCCACGGCGCCCATCAGCGGACGCTTGCCGGCATCGCGGTCGCCACCGCAGCCGAACACGCACCAGAGCTGGCCGCCGCGTTCGACCGCCAGCGGACGCAGCGCCTGCAAGGCCTTGTCCAGCGCGTCGGGGGTGTGGGCGTAATCCACCGCCACCAGCGGCTGCCCCGGTGCCACCAGCCGCTGCATGCGGCCAGGCACGGGTTGCAGGCCGGCGCAGGCGTGCACGGCATCCAGCAGCGGCACGCCCTGGCTGCGCAGCGTGGCCAGCACGCCCAGCAGGTTCAGCACGTTGTAGCGGCCGATCACGCGGGTCTGCAGCGGCAGCCGCTGCGCCCCCTCCACCACGGTGAAGCGCAGGCCCTGGTCGCCCAGGGCAATGTCCTGCGCCACCAGCCGAGCCGTGCCCTGGGCGGAAATGCTCCACAGGTCGAGCGCGCCACCCGAGAGTTCGGCGTGCAGCTGCGCACCGGCGGGGTCGTCCACGTTGACGACGGCGGTCTGCAAACCGGGCCAGTCGAACAGGGCCCGCTTGGCCAGCCAGTAGTCGGCCATGCTGCCGTGGTAATCGAGGTGGTCCTGGGTGAAATTGGTGAAGACGGCCACGCGGATCTGCGTGCCATCCAGGCGCGCCTCGGCCAGCCCGATGGAAGAAGCCTCGATGGCGCAAGCGCCCAGCCCCTGGTCGGCATACCGTCGAAACGCGCGCTGCAGGCGCACGGGGTCGGGGGTGGTCATGCCCGTGGCTTCGAGCTCGGGCGGAACACCCATGCCCAAAGTGCCCACCAGCGCACACCCGGCACGCCCATGCGGTGCTTGATTCGATAGCGCATTCCAGGCGTCCGCCAGCCACCAGGCGGTGCTGGTCTTGCCATTGGTGCCCGTCACGGCCAGCACAGCGAGTTGCCGTGCGGGGTGGTCGAACCACTGCGCGGCGATCGGCCCCGTGGCGGCCTTGAGGCCGTGCAATGCCGCCATGTGGTCGCCCGTGAACCCAAACGCCTCCACACCCGCCTGTTCCACGAGGCAGGCCGTGGCGCCCCGCACCATGGCATCGGCCACATGGGCGCGCCCGTCGGTCGCGGCTCCGGGCCAGGCAATGAAGCCATCGCCCGGCGCCACCAGGCGGCTGTCGGTCTGCAAGGTACCGGTGACGCGCGCGCGCAGCCATTGCACGGCATCATGGGCGGAGGTCAGCACATGCGTCACAGCGACTCCTCCACCCCGTTGGTGACGATCTGCGGCTTGACGGCCATGTCCGGCTGCACGCCCATCATGCGCAGGGTCTGCTGCACCACCTCGCTGAACACCGGCGCGGCCACGAGGCCGCCGTACACCTGGCCATTGCTGGGCTCGTCGATCATCACGGCCACGATGATGCGCGGCTTGTCGATGGGCGCCATGCCGGTGAACCAGGCGCGGTACTTGCCGGCGGCATAGTTTTTTCCGACCTGCTTGCGCGCCGTGCCCGACTTGCCGCCCACCGAGTAGCCCACGGTCTGCGCTTTCTGCCCCGTGCCGCCGGGGCCTGCGGCCATCTGCAGCATCTTGCGCACCTGGTCGGCCGTGCGCTCGGAGAACACGGGCACGCCCACCGCCGCCGTGTCGGTCTTGAGCATGGTGGCAGGAATCACGCGACCACCATTGGCAAACACGGTATACGAGCGCGCCATCTGGAACAGGCTGGCCGACAGCCCGTAGCCGTAGGACATGGTGGCCTGCTCCACCGGGCGCCAGCTCTTGTAGGGACGCAAACGGCCGGTGACCACGCCGGGAAAATGCAGCTGCGGCTTTTGTCCGAAGCCGGCCGCCGAAAAGGTTTCCCACATCTCGCGTGCCGGCATCTGCATGGCCAGCTTGGTCGTGCCAACGTTGCTGGATTTCTGGATCACACCTTCCACGGTGAGCGCACCGTAGTTGTGCGTGTCCGAAATGGTGGAACCCGTGATGGTGATGCGCCCGGGGCTCGTGTCCACAACGGTCTCGGGGCGCACGCGACCTGATTCAAGCGCCAACCCGATGGTGAAGGGTTTCATGGTCGAACCGGGCTCGAACACGTCGGTGAGCGCACGGTTGCGCAGCTGCTCGCCGGTGAGGTTCTGGCGTTTGTCGGGCACGTAGCTGGGGTAGTTGGCCAGGGCCAGCAGCTCGCCGGTGTGCGCATCGAGCACCACCACGCTGCCCGCCTTGGCCTTATGGGCTGCGACCTGGTCACGCAGCTTCTGGTAGGCGAAGAACTGCACCTTGCTGTCGATGGACAGCTGCATGTCGCGGCCATCCACCGGTGGCACGGTTTCGCCCACGCCTTCGACCACGCGGCCCAGGCGGTCCTTGATGACGCGGCGCGAGCCGGCACGCCCGGCCAGCTCGCTGTCGAAGGCCAGCTCCATGCCCTCCTGGCCCTTGTCTTCCACGTTGGTGAAACCCACCACATGCGCGGCCGATTCGCCTTCGGGATACTGACGCTTGTATTCCTTGCGCTGGTAGATGCCTTTGATGTCGAGGGCGGCGATCTGCTGGCCCAGGTCCCAGTCCAGCTGGCGCTTGATCCAGACGAAAGTCTTGTCTTCGTCGGCCAGCTTGGCATTCAGCTCCGATGCCGGCATGTCAAGCAGCCGTGCCAGCTGCTTGAGCTTGGCGCGCACCTCGGGCTTGTCCTGCTCCACATCTTCGGGGATGGCCCAGATGCTGGCCGCTGGCACGCTGGAGGCCAGGATGAGCCCGTTGCGATCGAGAATCTTGCCCCGGTTGGCGGGCAATTCGAGGGTGCGCGCAAAGCGCACCTCGCCCTGGCGCTGAAAAAAGTCGTTGCCGAACACCTGCACATAGGCCGCGCGCGCGCCCAGCCCCACGAATCCCAGCGCAATCATCGCAACGATGAACTTGCTGCGCCACACGGGTGTCTTGCTGGCCAGCAGCGGGCTGGAGGTGTAGAGAACGCTGCGGCTCACGGCTGCACCTCCGGTGCGGCAGCCGAGGCCCTGGCTCCGGCAGGGTCGGCCACATACTGGGTGATGGCCGGAGTGGCCGTGCGCATCTGCAACTGCGCCCGTGCGATTTTCTCCACCCGCAGGGGGGTCGCCTGCGCGCGTTTCTCCACCTGCAGGCGCTGGTGCTCGGTCTCCAGCCGGCGCGACTCGGAATGGGCCCGGTCCAGCTGGGTGAACAGGCGGCGCGACTCATACTGCGTGTGCACCAGATACAGGGCACTGGCCATCACCGCCACCAGCAGGACGAGGCTGAGCCGGGTCATGCGGGCGCCTCCGTGCGCTCGGCCACGCGCATGATGGCGCTGCGCGAACGGGGATTGGCCGCCACTTCGGCGGCGCTGGGCTTGATGCGGTCCAGCGCGACCAGCTTCATGACCTTGGGCGGTGCAAACGGCGCACGGCGGTCGTACACCTCCTTGGAATGCTGCGCGATGAACTGCTTGACGATGCGATCTTCGAGCGAATGAAAGCTGATCACCACCAGCCGCCCGCCCGGCTGGAGCACCGACAGGCTGGCTTCTAGCGCCTGCTGCAGCTCTTCAAGTTCAGCGTTGATGAAAATCCGTAAAGCCTGAAATGTGCGCGTTGCAGGGTTCTGGCCCGACTCGCGGGTTTTGACCGCACCAGCCACGAGATCGGCCAGTTCGGCGGTGGTTGCAAGAGGCCCCCGTTCCTCGCGCCGAGCAACAATCGCCTTTGCAATGGGGCCAGCAAACCGTTCTTCACCGTAGTCACGTATCACCTCCGCAATCTGTTGCACCTCGGCAGTGGCCAGCCACTGGGCCACACTGGCCCCCCGCGTGGTGTCCATGCGCATGTCCAGCGGGCCATCGAAACGGAAACTGAAACCCCGTTCGGGGCTGTCGATCTGGGGCGAGCTCACCCCCAGGTCCATCAGCACTCCGGCCGCACTGCCCGGCGGCAAATCCGCCAGATGGCGAAAACCTTCATGCCGAATGGAAAAACGCGCATCGGTGATGCGCGTTGCCTCCTGGATGGCTTGCGGGTCCTTGTCGAACGCCACAAGACGCCCTTGCGGCCCCAGCCGCAGCAGGATGTGCCGCGAGTGCCCCCCGCGACCAAAGGTGGCGTCCACCCAGGTTCCGGCAGGCTCGGGGCCCGCGCCACCCAGCAGCGCGTCCACCGCTTCATCGAGCAGGACCGTGGTGTGTTGCAGATCAGTGGTCACCACGGGCCTTAGAAAGAAAAATCCTTGAACACATCGGGCATTTCGCCCTGCATGGCCTGCGCTTCCTGCGCGTCGTAGGTGGCCTTGTCCCACAGCTCGAAATGGTTGCCCATGCCCAGCAGGATGGCGTCCTTGGCGATGCCGGCCGCCTCGCGCAGCTCGGGCGACACCAGCACCCGGCCGGTGGCATCCATTTCCACATCCATCGCATTGCCCAGGAAGATGCGCTTCCACCACTGGGCAGACATCGGCAGCTGGCCGATGCGCTCGCGGAACTTCTCCCATTCGGGACGGGGAAACACCATGAGGCAGCCGTGGGGGTGCTTGGTGATCGTGAGCTGGCCGGCCGCGGTCGCGCTCAGGACGTCACGATGCCGGGTCGGCACGGACAGCCGACCTTTCGCATCGAGACTCAGCGACGAGGCACCTTGAAACACGGAAATGATTCCCCCACTCAATCCAGGAACCCCTTGAAATGCCGCACGGCGGGTTTCAAGGGCACTTTTCACCACTTAATTGCACTTTTTTGCACTGTAGCAGGAAAAGCATTCCATGCAAGGGTGCTTGCAACAAACTTTTGCAATGGAATCAAGGACTTAGCAGCGTTTTTGAAGGATTCGAAACCCTAAAATCCGTTGCTCAGCAAGCACTTAGAACTGCCTATGCAAGTGATACCTGAAGGCAGAACGGGAGCATCCGGTTTGGCCCTGCCAGCGGGAACAGGGCGCGGCAACGCCGTTCTCGTTGGGAGCGCGAATTCCCGCCTCAGAGGATGTAGCGCGACAGGTCTTCGTCCTGGCTCAGGGTTTGCAGCCGCGTGTCGACATAGGCCGCGTCCACGGTGACCGTCTGGCCAGCCAGGCGCGCTGCGTCGAAGCTGACATCGTCCAGCAGCCGCTCCATCACGGTGGACAGGCGGCGCGCACCGATGTTTTCCGTGCGCTCGTTCACGTCAAAGGCAATGTGCGCCAGGCGCGTGATGCCCTCGGACTGAAAGTCGAGCGCCACCCCTTCGGTGGCCAGCAGCGCCTGGTATTGCTTGACCAGCGAGGCATGGGTTTGCGTGAGGATGGCTTCAAAGTCCTGCACCGACAGGGATTCCAGTTCCACCCGGATCGGGAAGCGCCCCTGCAGCTCGGGAATCAGGTCGCTGGGCTTGGACAGGTGGAATGCGCCGGAGGCGATGAACAGGATGTGGTCCGTCTTGACCATGCCGTATTTGGTGGACACCGTAGTGCCTTCCACCAGCGGCAGCAGATCGCGCTGCACACCCTGGCGCGACACATCGGCGCCGCTGGTTTCCTGGCGCGCCGCGACCTTGTCGATCTCGTCGATGAAGACGATGCCGTTCTGCTCGGCGTTCTGGATGGCGCGGGCACGGATCTCTTCCTCGTTCACCAGCTTGCCCGCCTCTTCTTCGGTGAGCAGCTTGAGCGCTTCGGCAATCCTGAGCTTGCGGGTGTGGCGCTTGCCCTGCCCCATCTGGCTGAACATGCCGCGCAGCTGCTCGGTCATTTCCTCCATGCCGGCCGGGCCCATGAGCTCCACCTGGGGGCGGCTCTCGGCCAGATCGATCTCGATCTCCTTGTCGTCCAGGCTGCCTTCGCGCAGCTTCTTGCGAAACACCTGGCGCGCCGTACTGTCCGCAGCCGGTTCGGCGCCCGTCGCGGCACGGGCCGGTGGAATCAGCACATCCAGGATGCGCTCTTCGGCCGCGTCCTCGGCGCGGGCGCGCACCTTCTTCGTTTCAGACTCGCGCGTCTGCTTGACGGCCATCTCGGCCAGATCGCGGATGATGGCGTCCACATCCTTGCCCACATAGCCCACCTCGGTGAACTTGGTGGCCTCGACCTTGATGAAAGGCGCATCGGCCAGGCGCGCCAGGCGCCGGGCGATCTCGGTCTTGCCCACGCCGGTGGGGCCGATCATGAGGATGTTCTTGGGTGTGATCTCGTGGCGCAGACTGCCTTCGACCTGCTGGCGGCGCCAGCGGTTGCGCAGCGCAATGGCCACGGCGCGCTTGGCGCTGGCTTGGCCGACGATGTGGCGGTCGAGTTCAGAGACGATTTCCTGGGGGGTCATGGACGACATAGGGCTAATCCACTGTCAAAAATGGCTGTAACGCTTATCCACAAAGCGCAAACAGCTATAAACAAAATAGCAATCACACACCGACCGTCAGAGCGTCTCGATGGTGTGGTTCATGTTGGTGTAAATGCACAGCTCGCCGGCGATTTCCAGCGACCGCTTCACAATGTCCTGGGCCGACAGGTCGGTGTGGTTCAGCAATGCCTTGGCAGCCGAATGCGCATACGCACCGCCCGAGCCGATCGCCACGATGCCCTGCTCGGGCTCCAGCACATCGCCATTGCCCGTGATGATGAGCGAAGCACTCGCATCGGCCACGGCCAGCATGGCCTCCAGGCGGCGCAGCACGCGGTCGGTGCGCCAGTCCTTGGTGAGTTCGATGGCGGCGCGGGTGAGGTGGCCCTGGTGCTTTTCCAGCTTGGCCTCGAAACGCTCGAACAGCGTGAAGGCATCAGCCGTGGCGCCGGCGAAACCCGCCAGCACCTTGCCGTGGTAGAGCTTGCGCACCTTGCGTGCCGTGCCCTTGACGACGATATTGCCCAGAGTCACCTGGCCGTCGCCGCCGATGGCGACCTGCACGCCCTGGGGCGTCTGGCGGCGCACGCTCAGGATGGTGGTGCCGTGAAAAACAGGGTTTTGACTAGATGAATCCATAGCCGTCCCAGCTGGGGGCGACGCGGTATTTTGCAAGGCACCGCCTGCCACTATCGCCCCTTGCGCCCGTTCAGTTCTTGCGCGGGACGACCCAGGCGTGCTCGTTGACGCCAATCACATTGAAGAAAATCGCCACCAGGCGGTGCAGATTGTGGAACTGCACCACATGGCCGCGGGACTGCTGTTCGGCGGCCCAGTTGAGCACCGATCCGGCAGCGCCAAAATCGATGCGGATCAGACGATCGCAGGCGATGACCAGGGGTTCTCCGGGCCGCATCAGCGCCTGGAAAGGCTCCAGCTGTGGCGTGGCATCGCCGTCAATGTGGCCGCTCAGCGTCGCCGTGGGCGCCGATTCGAGCGCCGCAGGCACGGCAGCCTCGGGGGCCAGCAGATCCTGGCCGGCGGCCTCCACGGCATGCGCCGCAGCGTTTTCGCTGTCCGCGTAGCTGCAGCGCGGTACCACCCACGAAGGGGGCGACACTTCATAGGTCACGCAGTAATCCAGTGCGACCAGTTCGAACTCATCCGGGCTGGCCATGAGCCGCAGGGCCGCCATGCGCAGGCGCCACCACTCGGGGCTGCTGGACCGGTCACCCGATGGGGTCTTGCTCTCCAGCAGCGCATTGAGCGCAGACACGCCGGAAAACACAAACTGCCCGCTGCGCTCCGCCCACTGCGTGAACTGGTCGGCCAGCAGCGGCACGGCCGCATCGTCGATGGCCGTCAGCCGCCCCCAGGCCAGGGTCCAGGGCGAGGCGGCACGCCCCAGCGCGGCCTGCAACGCGGCCACGGACGACACCGCCACGGTCGAAGGTGCAGTCCAGCTGAAATCGCGCCGTGCAGCCACCGGCGCCTCGGCGGGCGCCGCAGAAAATGCCAGCCCCAGCTGCTCCGGGATCGAGAACCACAGCGGCGCCGAGCGGTTGAAGCGCGCGGCAAAATCAATCGCCAGCGTCTCAAAACGGTCCTGCAGGCCTGCCGCGCGGTACAGGTCAAACAGCGTCATCCAGATTTCCAGTTGCTGCTGCGGGTCGTCCTGCTGGTGCTGTGCGAGCACCTCCCGCAAACCTGACTCGGCGCCAGCATGGTCGCCATTGGCAAACCGGATGGCGGCTTCTTCTAGATCGGGTTCGTGCACGAATTCCTCCGGTTCGACGGCATAGTCAGGTTCGGCGGCGGGCGCCGCCGGGCTGAAGGACGCCGCGGGTGCATGGGCACGCATGGAGGCATCCGTGCCACCAGCCCCTGCAATGACCATGCTGTCATCTGCAAACAAGGGCGCTATCGAGGGTTTGGCCTCCAGCGGTACCTGCAAGGTGCCCGGCCTGGTGAGCGCATACGCACGCGCGGTGGCGTTTTCATCCCCCCGGGGCTGCATATCCGCAGGCTGGGTGGGCGCATCTGCATGCTGCTTGCCCTTCCACCACTGCTGCGACATCTGCGCTTCGATCTCGTCGATTTTCTTGAGCGTGACCGCACGCCCGTCGGGCGAGGTCATGCTGCTCTGGAAGAAAGACGGACGACCCGCAGGATCTTCGGCGCCATGGCCCTGCAGCACCTCGCGCTGGCGCAGTTTGCGCAGCTGATCGAACTCGCGGCGGCGAACGAAATCGTTGCGCCGCTTGCGTTCGATCATCTCCTTGAGCATCTGCTTGCTGTAATGGCTCTCCCGATCGGCCTGGATCGAGTCGAGCTCTGTCCAGTTGACCGTGGGGTTGCGCACAAACCGCACCACCTTGGACAGCAGACCGCCGAGTGTGGTGTCTTCCTTGCTCATAGGCCGTCAGGTCGGGTGCGCATAAAGAGTTCAGGCCCGCTCGCCTTCAGTCGCCAAACATCTTCTGCTTGAGTTCACGGCGTTGCTGCGCTTCCAGCGACAGCGTGGCGGTGGGACGGGCGATCAGGCGCCCCACCCCGATGGGTTCGCCGGTTTCATCGCAATACCCATAGTCACCCGAGTCGATGCGGGCAATGGATTGCTCGATTTTCTTGAGCAGCTTGCGTTCGCGGTCGCGGGTACGCAATTCCAGCGCATGCTCTTCTTCAATGGTGGCGCGGTCGGCAGGATCGGGCACCACCACGGTGTCTTCGCGCAGGTGCTCGGTGGTTTCACCGGCACTGTTGTGGATGTCCTGCTTGAGCTGGACGAGCTTGAGGCGGAAAAACGCCATCTGCTTGTCGTTCATGTACTCGCTGTCGGGCATCGCCATCACTTCGGCGTCGGTCAGCTCTTCGGCGGCCTTGTCTTTCCAGTTGTTCGCCAGTTTGGGGTCTTTCTTGGCAGCCGTGTAAACAGGGTGCGCTTGCGCGGTCGTGGGCATGGTGTGTAGATAACTGGCTTTGGCAGCGGTGGAAGCCACTGCCTGGGCCATGGATGGTACGGTCAATTGGGCCAGCCGGGAAGAAGGCCGGGTGCTGCGCACGGGTACTTGGCTGCCGGCCCGCAAAGCCTGCTCGGGGGCCTCTGCGACGGCAGGGCTGGCGGCTTTGGGGGCGACCTGGGTAGTAGCCTTTGCAGCAGCCTTGCTTGCCGCTGGGGCGGCGGCAGTTTTTGCCGCGGTTGGGGCCGCTTTTGCGGCCGCCTTGGGTTTGCTGGTTTCGGCTTTCACTGACAGAACTCCTCGCGTAACGGGCTGGCCCGGGCTGCGCGGGCAGCCAAGGTCGGGTGGCAAGCCTTCCGGGGTTTTGCCGGGGCGCGATTGTATCGACCTGCGCGGATGCAAACGGGAACGTTGCAGATACAACACAAAAGGATGTGGGGCCATCCCTGCCCGTTCCTGTGCAAACCGTTCAACCGAGACTCTGCTCCAGCCCCTGCAAAAAGATGTCCTTGGGCAGGTCGATGCCGATGAAGACCATCTTGCTGGTGCGCGCCTCCCCTTCAGCCCACTGAGGACCCAGGTCGCTGCCCATGAGCTGGTGCACACCCTGGAAGATCACCTTGCGATCGGTGCCCTTCATGTTCAGCACGCCCTTGTAGCGCAGCATGCGCGGACCATAGATGTTGACGATGGCACCCAGGAAATCCTCCAGCTTGGCCGGATCGAACGGGCGGTCCGAACGGTAGACGAAGCTCTTGACATCGTCGTCATGGTGGTGATGGTGCCCATGGCCCTCGTGTCCGTGCTGGTGCGAAGGGTGGTTGCAGTGCTCGCCGTGCACATGGTCGTGGTGCCCATGCCCATGGCCGTGGTGGTCGTGCTCCTCCTCTTCCTTGAGGAAGTCGGGGTCGATATCCAGCTTGGCATTGAGGTTGAAGCCCCGCAGGTCCAGCACCTCCTTGAGCGGCACCTCGCCAAAGTGCACGGCCTTGATGGGCGCGCGCGGGTTCATGTGCTTCAAGCGATGGATCAGCGCCTCGGTGTCCTCGGCGCTCACGAGGTCGGTCTTGGACAGGAAGATCTGGTCCGCAAAGCCCACCTGGCGGCGTGCCTCCTGGCGGTCGTTGAGCTGCTGGGCCGCGTGCTTGGCATCGACCAGCGTGATGATGGAGTCGATCAGGTAGGTTTCGGCGATCTCCTCGTCCATGAAGAAGGTCTGCGCCACGGGACCGGGGTCGGCCACGCCGGTGGTCTCGATGACGATGCGGTCGAACGCCAGCAGACCCTTGCGCTTTTTCGCGGCCAGCAGCTGCAGGGTTTCGCGCAGGTCTTCGCGGATGGTGCAGCAGATGCAGCCATTGCTCATCTGCACGATCTGCTCCTGGGAGTCGGTCACCAGGATGTCGTTGTCGATGTTCTCTTCGCCGAATTCGTTCTCGATCACGGCGATCTTCTGGCCATGGGCCTCGCTCAGCAGGCGCTTGAGCAGCGTGGTTTTTCCGGAACCCAGAAAACCGGTGAGGATGGTGACAGGAATGAGGGACATGGGGAATAGCCTTGGGAGATGCAATGGGCCGTGCGGCCCGCTGGACGGTGCGCCGGTAAGAACCTGTTCAATGTCTTTTTGGAGTCACACAAGTGCCTTGCCGGGATGGAATGCAAGGCGCGGTGCGCGGCCAATAGCTAGGCTATTGGCAAGCGCCGCAACGCCGCAGACCGCCCGGCAAGGCACTTGCCCGAAGGGTTGGAGTGAAATCGGGTGATTGGAAGCCCCGGGTGCTTGCATGGGCACGAGCCCATGCTGCGCATCCGAAGCATCCACTCATCCCGATTGCACTCCAATGTGATCTCCAAAAAGACATTGAACAGGTTCTAAGCGCCAGACCGCAAAGGGGATGAGTTTAGCGGGGGACAAAAGCCCGCGCCGGATGCGGCGAAACCGGGCCACCAGCGGAAAAGGCAGCCCTTCCTAGGCCACCGGTTTCTCGTCCACCGCGCGCAGCATGCGCAGGCCGTTGAACACCACGATCAGGCTGGCCCCCATGTCGGCAAACACCGCCATCCACATCGAGGCGCCATTGAACAGCGCCAGGAACAGAAAGACGACCTTGATGCCCAGCGCCAAGGCAATGTTCTGCCACAGCACGGCGCGCGTGCGGCGCGACAGCCGCATGAGCTCTGGAATGCGCCGCAGGTCGTCGTTCATGATGACCACATCGGCCGCCTCCATGGCCGTGTCGGTGCCTGCCGCCCCCATGGCAATGCCGATGTCCGCGCGGGCCAGCGCGGGGGCATCGTTGATGCCATCCCCCACCATGGCGGTGAGGCCGTGGCGCGCCTGCAGGGCTTCGATGGCCGCCAGCTTGTCTTGTGGCAGCAGGTTGCCCCGCACCTCCTCCACGCCCGCCTGGGCGGCGATGGTGACCGCCGTCGCCTGGTTGTCGCCCGTCAGCATCACCGGGGCCACGCCCATGGCGCGCAGCGCGGCCAGCGCCTGGCGGGAGCTGGCCCTGATCGTGTCGGCCACCGCAAAAATGGCCAGCACGGTGGCATCCGTTGCCAGCAGCGTCACGGTGCGGCCCTGGGCCTCATGGGCGGCCAGCCGCGCCTCGATGTCGGCATGGCACAGGCCGCGCTCTTCGATCAGGCGGTGGTTGCCCAGCACCAGCGCCTGCCCGGCGATGCGGGCCCGCACACCGCGCCCGGGCAAGGCCGTGAAGGCCTCCAGCGCCACGCCCGTTGGCACACCCTGGGCCGCATCCAGCCCCTGCGCGATGGCCCGCGACACCGGGTGGTCGGAATGCCCCGCCAGACCAGCCGCCCAGCGCAGCACCTGCGCTGGCGCCACCGGGGCAAGCCCCTCGGGCAACGGCAGTACCTCGGTCGCCACCAGCCGGGGCCGGCCTTCGGTGATGGTGCCGGTTTTGTCGAGCGCTATCGCCTGGATCTGGTGGGCGGTCTCCAGATAGACCCCGCCCTTGATGAGAATGCCGCGCCGCGCAGCGGCGGCCAGCCCGCTCACCACAGTGACGGGCGTGGCAATGACCAGCGCGCAAGGGCAGGCAATCACGAGCAGCACCAAGGCCTTGTACAACGCGTGCGTCCAGGCCACATCCATCAGCCAGGGCATGAGCAGCGCCACCGCCACGGCCAGCGCAAACACCACCGGCGTGTAGATGGCGGCCAACCGGTCCACCAGCTGCTGCGTGGGCGCGCGGCTGCCCTGCGCCTGCTCCACCGCATGGATGATGCGGGCCAGCGTGGTGTGGCTGGCCGTGGCCGTCACCCGCATTTCCAGGGTGCCGGTGTCGTTGATCGTCCCGGCAAACAGGGTGTCGCCCGCAGCCTTGTCCACGGGCAGGCTTTCGCCCGTCACCGAGGCCTGGTTGACCGCGCTGGTGCCCGCGATGACCACGCCATCGAGCGGCACGCGCGCGCCCGGCCGGATGCGCACCACCGCATCCAGCGCCACGGCGGCTGCGGCAACCGGTTGCCAGGTACCGTCGGGCTGGCGCACCTCGGCCGTATCGGGTGCCAGATCGAGCAGGCTTTTGATGGCGTTGCGGGCACGGTCCACCGAACGCGCCTCGATCAGCTCGGCAATGGCATACAGCGCCATGACCATGGCAGCCTCGGGCCACTGGCCGATGGCAAATGCCCCGGTCACGGCCACGGTCATCAGCGCATTGATGTTGAGCCGCCCGCGTCCCAGTGCAGCCAGGCCCTTGCGGTAGGTGGAAAAGCCGGCCAGCCCGATGGCGGCGGCGGCCAGTGCCATGCCGGCCGCCTGCGACACCCGCGTGTCTGGCGCCAGAAAGGCCAGCAGCTCGGCGGCCACGGCCAGCCCCAGCGCCCACCCCAGACGCCACAATCCCTGCACGCCCGGCAGGTAAGCATGCGCCTGCGCCGCAGGCTGCGGATCAAACCCGGCCTGCCGGAGGGCCGCCAGAATTTGCGGCAGCGCCGCGGGCGCTGCATCAATGGTCAGCGTGCGGGCCGCCAGCTGAAAGCGCAGGCCGTGCAGGCCTGAAATGCCCGCCAGGGCGTGGCGGATCTCGCTTTCCTCGGCCGCACAGTCCATGGTGGCGATGCGAAAAACCGCCCCGCGGGCGACGCCTTCAGCGCCCTGCACGGCGGCGGCCTCAAGGGCCGGCGTGCAGGAACAATGGCCGCAGGCATCCGCCGGGGCGGGAGAAGTGTGTAGGGGTGTGCTCATGCGGACTTTCCTTGCTTGACCCTATTGGAAACCCTGATGCCACTTCAGAGTCAAGCATGCACCCGGCGTACCATGGCCACACCACCCCACGAGCAGCGCACCCCCATGAAAATCGGCGAGCTGGCCACCCTGGCCCACACCCCGGTCGAAACCATCCGGTATTACGAACGCGAAGGCCTGCTGCCCGAGGCCGCCCGCACCGGGAGCAACTACCGCATCTACGACGAAGCCCAGGCCACGCGCCTGTCGTTCATACGGCACTGCCGGGGCCTGGACATGACGCTGGACGAAATTCGCACCCTGCTGCGCTTCAAGGACGCGCCTGCGCGCAACTGCGGCGATGTCAACGCCCTGCTGGATGCACACATCGGCCACGTCGCGGCGCGCATCCGCGAACTGCGCCAACTCGAAAAGCAGCTCAAGAACCTGCGTGAACAGTGCCACGAGGCCCAGGATGCCGCCCACTGCGGCATCCTCAATGGGCTGACCGACATTGCCCGCCGGCCGGGCCGGCCGCATGCGGGCCATGTGCACGGCACACATGCCCGAACGACCACGCCGGTGTCCAAAAAATCAGGCAGTTAGCGCGTTACCACCAGACGCGGGACGGACCCCCTGGAACCTCCGGGCGAACGGTTCCGTCCGAGGCAGATTGAAAATTCGGAAAAATCAGTCTCCAGCACTTACAAGCATTGCGCAAGTAGCTATAAAAAACGCAGCATTCATGTGCGGCATCTGGGGCTACGGCAGCGGGGCCGGGGAGCACAACCCCCCTGACGCCAAACAAGGGGATTTGCCAGAAAATTAATAAAATTGACAAAATCGCAATTTATCAATTTTCACCACCAACCACCCCCTCTCCGACCACCCCGCCGCCCGGGACCTCGCAGCGCCCCATGGCCAGCGAAAACCCGCGCCCAGGTGAGTTACCGGCCTTCCAGCTCGGCAGCGAGGAATGCGGACGGCCCATCTTGAGCCAGCAGAAAATCCATTCGCACGAAAGGCCTGACGCGCTGGCCCATTCCCACGCCGACCTAGCGGGTGTCGTGCATCTGCGCGGAGTCTGACAGCCTCCCAGGCGGCAGGCCCATCGGAGCCAACGGCGCGCATGACCTTGTGCGCATGCCGATCGCGCTGCCGCCCTCCGCAGCGCGGGCAGACTTTGGGAACGCTCAGGACGGGAACCAGGCACAGGCTGCGCAACCTGTGTGCCCAGCCCCTGGCAGGTAGCCACGCCAATCCGGTGCTCTGGTCGCGCAGCGACGAGGTGCTGTCTTGTGGCGGTGCTCCGCTGGGGATCGTGCGGCAGCACATCGCACGGCAAGACCAGCCCGACGCTGAAACCAGCGGTTGGCTGGCGGCACTATTCCCCTGCGGCCAATCCGGAAGCCTTCGACGCCAGAACGCAAGCGGTCCACCGCAACGGATGGAGAACCTCGCGCGGATCGGTGGTGAATTTCAACTGCAACAGATGCTCGCGAAGCAGCAACCAGTTGCTCCGCATCTGCGCCATGTCACCTTTTTCCGCCGCATCTTCAGTCTGTCGCGCCACCAACGCGGCGGGTTCGCTACCGAGGATTGCCAGCACGGACGTGAGATTGTGTGCCACGCGCCGCAGCGCCTGGGCGTCCCCCACACGAACCGCGATATCGCCCGCGTTCAAGTCCTTCGGAAACTGTGCCAGACATGCCGAACGGTAGGCGTCGTAGAGCGGGCGGTTGCCACCAAAAAAATCGGCCACTGGATCAGGCCCGGGCGGCTCGGCGACAGCGGGTCCGGCCTGCGTATCGGCGGCCAGTGCATCCGAGACACAGGCGATGAGACTGGCCACCGAGGCGGGCTTGCGCAGCACGCGCCAGACCTGCAGGGCCTGGAGCCTGCACTCCATGGCCGGGTCGATGCCGCCACTGAACACCACGATGCGGCACGCCACGCCCGTTGATCGCGCGCGGTCCTGCAGCCATTGCAGCAGGTCCAGGCCGGAACCATCAGGAAGCCTCAGGTCCGTGAACACCAGCCGTATATCGCAATCGGCCAGCGCCTGCCGCGCCTCGGCCAGCGTGGAACACGGCACGACCTCCAGGGCCAGGGGTTCGAGCGCCATCTGCACGAACAGACGCACCGCTGGATCGTCCTCCAGCAACAGCACACGCGGTAATTGCACAACACCCTTTCAGCCCACCGGGTTCAAACACCGCGCCAGGAGGACCGGCAGCTCCTGTACCAGACGCGGCTTGTGCACCACCGGCAGCCCGGCCAGCGCAAAGGCATAGGGCTCGCGCTGCTCTTCATCCAGCGAGGTCACCACGATCAGGCGGCTGCGCTGAAACTGGGGGTGCGAGCGCAGGCGAGCAATCAGGGCGGCGCCGTCGATGCCCGGCAACAGAATGTCCACGATGAGCACATCGGGCTGCAACTCGCCCGCCATCGCCAGGCCCACGATTCCGTCGTCGGCCACATGCAGGTCGACCTGGGGAAAATCGTGCGCCATCAGCAGCTTGAACAGCGTCTGGAAATGCACGGAGTCTTCAATCAGCAGCACGCGCTGGCGTTGCGCCCGCGCCGTGCCTTCGCGGGCAACATCCCGCGCGGCGCGCTGGGTGGGGCGCCCATCCGGCACCACGACGGCCGCCGGGGCAACGGTTTCGACCAATGGCATGGCAGCATGCCCATGGCGCTGGTTGATCCAGCGCTCGACCGATGCCCGCGCGATACGCCGGTGCCCCCCGGGCGTCTTCCAGGCCTCCAGTTCGCCCCGGTCCACCATGAGCTGCACGGAGCGCACGGCCAAACCCAGCACGCGCGCCACATCGCGCGTGCTGCAGTCTTCGGGCAGGGACTTCACCAGGCTTGTTTCCATGGGTGTGGATTTTATCACTTCAAAAGACAGTCATATGATAAATTTGATAAATTAGAAATCAAATGCCATAACACCCAATGACCCAACGCATACTGATCGTCGAAGACCACGCGGACATCCGTCGACTGATCCGCATGACCCTGGAGTTCGAGAACCACGAAATTCATGAGACGGCCAACGCCGATGACGGCCTGGAGGCCGTGCGGCGTCTGCGCCCTCACCTGCTGCTGCTGGACATCATGATGCCGGGCAAGATGGACGGGCTGGACCTGTGCCGCCAGGTCAAGAGCGACCCCTCTCTGGGCGCTCCATGGGTGGTGCTGCTGACCGCGCGCGGCCAGAGCAAGGACATCGAGGCGGGCATGAATGCCGGCGCGGACGCCTATCTCCTCAAGCCCTTCAGCCCCCTCAAGCTGATCGAGACCATCGACGGCCTGGGCAACCACCCGCCCGAGACACCATGACCCTGCCAGCCCACGAAGCCACCCAGTTCGATCCGGCTGCGGCCCGCCAGATGGAGGAAATCATCTCCGACCTGGGCCGCATGTACCAGGAGCGCAACAAAGCTTTGCAGGAGGTGGCACGCGCCCACCAAGAGGCACTCTGTCGGCTGACCATCGCGGCGGAATACAAGGACGCCGATAGCGGCGTGCACATCGTGCGCATCGGCTTCCTGGCCGGGGCCCTGGCAAAGTTCTTGGGCCACCGCGTGCGGCAAGCCTTGCGTATCCACGCGACGCTTGATGCCCGAAACCTTCTTGCCCGCGTCATCACCTTTGTGGCCCGCCGTGTCCGTGTTCTTCACGCTCTGCGCGTCCACGATCAGCAGCGTGGACTGTGCGCTGCGCCCCAGTCTCTCTCGGGCCGCGCCAACCTGATTTTTACGCCCGGCTCGCGCCCCTTTGGAAAGTCACTGTGCAACAAGCGCCACTGGCAGCCCGTGCGCAACAGATACAGCACCGCACAAAACACCTCATACAGATCAACTGTCGTCGGCTTGGGGCGTCACCGCACGTTTTGCAGCAGCGGCACAATCTCTTCAAACTTCTCTCGACTTATGTCGCTGGCGCATTTCTTTCTCACCCCTATCTTCTCACCCTTGGCGGCGAGATTGTGAACACGTTCTGAGAAACTGGCACAGGGAGGCATTCACATCGGCATCGAGAAAACTGGCACGATTCTCATCGACGCCATTGAACGCCACATGCGCACGCGCCACGCTCCAGCGCGGGGTTGATTGCCGCCCAGCCAGAAACTGCCCTTCGTACGACTCCACGCGCACCGTCCCGCCGCTGTCTCCGCTGCCTTTGGCGATGGCGCTGTCAAAGACCCAGGGGTGGCGGCGCTGCAGCGAGCGCTCTTTGCCAAGTTTGAGCCGAATCGTTTTCATACCAGGATTGTGTGCGCTGCGCCTGGCTTTGCCGCATGCCTGGTGCAGCAGCAGCCTTGGCCAAGCGTCAAGCGCCCCCTTTCCCTTGCCCCAAGCCGACGCGCGGCCTAAACGACCCCTCCCCCTGAAACACCGCCACCGGCCCACCAGGTGGGCAACCAACGATGCGCCCACGGTCTGGAGCTTTTTCCAGGGTGGCTGCACGCCCCGCCGTTACATGACCGTCACGACTCAGTCATGCACAAGTAGTAACATTTTCCTACACCTTTCTTGGCACCACCCTCATGTCTGAGACTTCCACATATCTGAGCGACTTCCGGCCGCGCTTCCGCCAGCCCAGCGCGGCAGACTTGTGCACCCTGGCCCCCTGCATGACCACCGAGTCAAACAACGAAAAGGTACTGGAGACCTTCACGCAGCACCGCGAACTGATCAGCCTGCCGGTGGTGGAGGGCCACAAGCCCATCGGGCTGATCAATCGCGACATCTTTCTCTCGCAAATCAGCAAACCGTTCCGCCTCGAGCTATACGGTCGCAAGAGCTGCATCGCCTTCATGGACAAGGAGCCACTGATTGTTGATGCATCGATGGACATTGAAACGCTGACCTTCAAGGCCGTCGAGTTCGGCGAAAAAGCCTTGTCCGACGGTTTCATCATCACGCGCAACAACGAGTTTGCTGGCGTGGGCAGCGGCCTGCAGCTCATGCGCGCAGTGGCCAACCTTCAGGCCTCGCGCAATCGCCAGATCATGCACAGCATCGAATATGCGAGCGTGATTCAGCAGTCTGCCCTGCGCAGTTCGCGTGAAATTCTCTCACTCGCCTGCCCCGAGGCCGATCTGGTCTGGGAGCCTCGCGATGTCGTGGGCGGCGATTTCTACCAATTTAGCATTGATGACGGCGGCTGGTTTGGCACCGTGGCAGATTGCACAGGGCACGGTGTTCCCGGTGCCTTCATGACCCTGATCGCCTCCAGCGGCCTGAGCCAGGCAATCAAGGAAAAGGGGCTGCGCGATCCAGCCTCGTTGCTTGCGATCGTCAATCGCAGCATCAAGCAGATGCTGGGCCAGGTCGGTGGCCAGGACAGCACACCGGGTTCCGACGATGGCATGGATGCGGCTTGCTTCTGGTACGAGCCCGGCACCCGCCAGATGGTTTTTTCCGGAGCCCGCCTTTCACTGTTCGTGCTGCGCCCTGGCGCGTACAAAGTGGATGTGGTGGAAGGCCAGCGCAAGGGCGTGGGCTATGTGGACAGCGAACTGGACTATGCGTGGCGGAACGTAACGGTGAACCTGCCCGCTGGCAGCCTGGTGTTCGTCACCACCGACGGGCTGGTGGACCAGGTGGGCGGCCCGCGTGCCATCGCTTTTGGCAAGCGCCGTCTGTGCGATTTGTTGCTGTCCCTTGCAAGCAGCACCCCTGCACAGCTCAATCATGATGTGCTCGCCGCGCTGCAGGAGTGGCAGGGCGAGCACCATCGCCGCGACGACGTGACGTTTTTTTGCTTTCGTACCTGAAGAGACCTCGAATGATCCGCTCTGCCATTGCCAAGGAATATGGCCTCTTCTTTCATCTGGCGCGACAGCACCAGGTCATTTTTTACTACGTGGGCTACTTCTCACAAAACATCGTCGCCGCCATGGCCGAAGCGGTGAAACTACAGCTGGAGAGTGCGGGCGTGGCGGGCCCGACGCGACGCAAGCTGTTCTCGTCCTTCGTCGAAATGGCGCAGAACATCATCCACTACTCGTCCGATGCACTCACCCCCCCCAGCCAGGATAATGGCGAGCTTCGCCACGGCTCGGTCTGCATCCGGCGCGAGGACGATGGCAGCTTTCTGTTGCTGTGTGCAAATCCCGTTCATCCCGAAACTGGCGACGAGTTGCGCACCAAGCTGGAAACTCTGAGCAGCATGACACCCGAAGAAATAAAACGGGTCTACCGTATGACGCTGCGCGAGGAAACGCCCGAGGGCAGCAAAGGTGCCGGCATGGGCTTGCTCACCATGGCCCGGGATGCGCGGGAACCACTGGAATTTGATTTTGCCCCGGCCGAGAGCGCCAACGGATCCGCGGTTTTCTATCTGAAGGCAGCGATCTGAAACGCTGGCCCGCTAACGAACAGAGATCACGCATGGACAACCTCTACATTGCCCCCACCCCCAGTTCCCCGGAAGTGGATTTTCGATTTGACAGCAGCACACTGAGCCTGCGCGGCGAGTCCTACCCCGAGAATGCCGCCGCCTTTTATGGCCAGGTCATCGAGCGCCTCAAGGAGTACCTTGGCACCCTGCAGAAAAGCAAGATTGAAGTGAATATTGCTCTGGCGTACTTCAACAGTTCCAGCACCAAGATGTTGTTCAATCTGATCGCGGTGCTCGACGAGGCGGCGGAGGCAGGCAACCACATTGCCCTCAACTGGTACCACGACGAAGAAGACGACACCATCTTCGAGTTCGGGCAGGAACTCTGCGAGGACTTTCCGGCCATCGATTTCGTCAGCCACCCGGTGAGACCCGTCTGAATGGACCTAGCCAATCCAGCGCCAGATCTTTTCGAGGCCGAACACCGGTCGATGCTGGCGGCCCGTGCCGCCTACGATGCGGACCTCCAGGGGAGTGGCGCATGCCACCAGGCGCTGGGCGACCTCCTGGCCGCCTATGAGCGCCTGCTGCGCGAGACGCGCCGCCTGGTCCGGCGCAGCGACCGCGCCGAGCTGGAGATGACCCTGCTCAACCAGCGCCTGCAGGACCTCGCCAGAGAGCTCGAATACCGCGCCACGCACGACCCGTTGACGGGCGTGCTCAACCGCGCCGCCATTATTGAACGCGTCAATCAGCACGCCCAACAGCACGACCTGGCCCTGATCGTGCTGGACATCGACCATTTCAAACGCATCAATGACAGTTTTGGCCACCCTGTGGGGGACACCGTCATTTTGGGCGTGGTTGATTGCCTCAAGACCACCATTCCCCCCAGCGCCCACATCGGCCGCGTCGGCGGGGAGGAATTCACCGTGCTCTTGCCGTTGCACGAAGCGAACGCTTCGGAGCAGATTGCGCAGACGATGCGCAAGGCCATTGCAACCCGCGAATTCCATCTGCCCGACAGCAGCCGCATCACGGCCAGCTTTGGCGTAAGCCATTTGTTGCGCGGCGGCTGCTTCGATGATGCCTACGGGTTTGCCGACGAAGCCCTGTACGTCGCAAAACGCAGCGGGCGCAACCATGTGGTGCGTGCCGCCGACCCTGTGCGCAGCCATGTCGCATGCAGCCAATGAGCCCTGCTGAAAATGTCACATCGACCGCCACCGCAAGCGTTTTGCGTGGCGCAAGCCAGCGACGGCCAGCATGGCGGGTGCTGGTGATCGATGACGATCCCGAGGTGCATGACTGCATTCGCGGCGCGCTCGGAGGATTGACGCTGTTCGACGGTCCGCTGGAACTCTTGCATTGCACGCATGGTGATGACACCCGCGCGCGGCTGCTGGGCGAACACGACTTGGCAATGGTCATCGTGGACCTGGTTTCCCAGGACGCGAGCGGTGGGCTGGTTCTGCTCGACTTCATTCGCCGCGCCGCAGGCCTGCGCAGTACGCGCATCGTGCTGCGCACGGGAGCGCCGCATGGCGCGCCCGATCTGGACACTCTTTTGCGCTATGACATCAGCGACTACCACACCAAGTCTGATTTGACGCCGGATCGCTGGCAGGCCATCTCGGCCCGGTCGTTGCAAGGCTTCCAGCGGCTGCGTGCCTTCGAAGCCAGTCGCCGCAGCATGGAGACGATCATGTGCTCCAGTGCAGCGCTGCTGGAAGAAACGGACCTGCACGCCTTCGCCACCGGCGTCATCACCCAGCTCGCGGCCTTGCTGGGTGTTGCCGGCGAAGGCCTGGTCTGTGTTCAAGACACCACTGCGGTCCTGTACGGCAACTACCGCGTGCGAGCTGCCACGGGACGTTTCGCCGGCTTGCTGGACTTGCCCATGGGTGCGCTTCCCGCGTCGGGCATGCTGCGCTTGCTACACCGGGCTCTCAGCGCACGCGGCAACGTCTTGGGCAACCAACCCTTGCCGTCCGCTGCGCCCAGCGTGCAGCCACCACCCCGCTGTTGCGGTGACAATGTCTTTGGCGATGACCGCGCACTGGCCCTTTACATGGGACGCACGGACGACCAGGACATGGTGGTGTACATCGAGCTTGAGGGCTCACCTATCGCGCCCGACCGGCAGTTGCTTGATTTCTTTTGTGCCGGCTTCAGCACCTTGCTGCGCAACCGGGGGCTGCTGGAGCGCCTGCGCCGGTCTGCCTATTCCGACCCACTGGTCTCGCTGCCCAACCGGGCCTACTTTATCGAGAAGGTGGGCGAATGCGTGCAGCGCGGCATGGACGGGCTGATGCTGGCCCTGGTCGACATTGACGACTTCAGCGCCACCAATGAGATGATGGGACACCGCTTTGGCGATCGCCTGCTCGATGCCGTAGCGCAACGCCTGGCCGAAATCCTGCCCGCCGGGGTGATGCTGGCCCGCGTGGGGTCGGACACCTTTGGTGTCCTGGGATCGGCGCACAAGGTGTCACCACAACAGCTGCTGGACTGCGTGCACGACCCACTGACCATCAACGGCATGCCCCACCAGGTATCGATGACCTGCGGATATGTACTGCTGCCCGAAGACGCCCGGACGGGCGACGACCTCGTCAAGGACGCAACCATCGCACTCAAGCGTGCCAAACGCGACCACCGCGGACAACAACTGCAATATGCGGTCCACATGGGAACGGAGGCAAGGGACCGCGCGGTGCTGCTCTCCAATCTGCGTGCAGCCATTGAAAGCGCGGAGCTGTTTCTGGTTTACCAGCCGCAGGTCCACCTCGAAACCGGCGATCTCATCGGCCTGGAAGCCTTGTTGCGCTGGCGCACCGCCGATGGCCGCCTGGTGCCACCGGACCAATTCATCCCCGTGGCCGAACATTCGGGCCTGATCCTGCCCCTGGGTCAATGGGCTCTCCAGATGGCCTGCCAGACACTGCGTGAACTGCAAACAGCCGGATTGGCGCCTCAGCGCATGGCGGTCAACGTCTCCGTGGTGCAGCTGCGCGACCCTGGCTTTTTCGGCATGGTCTGTGCAGCGCTGTCGGACAACGGTCTGGCGGGACACCACCTGGAGCTGGAGGTCACCGAATCCGTGGTGGTCCTGCCCACACAGTTGCTGCAGTCCACGCTGAATACCCTGCGCGCCCAGGGCGTCACCATCGCCATTGACGACTTCGGCACGGGCTACTCATCGCTGAGTTACCTGGAGCAGCTGCCGTTGGACCGCATCAAGATCGACCGCACTTTCGTGCAGCAGCTCGATGCGCCCCAAGGAGGGCGTGTCGCCGAAATGGTGGTGCAGCTGGGGCGAAAGCTGGGGCTTCAGGTGCTGGCCGAGGGCATCGAAAATGCCGCGGCATGGCAAGCACTGCAGGCCATGGGCTGCCAGGGCGGGCAGGGCTACCACATCGCCCACCCCATGGAAAAGGCCGCACTTTTGCTCTGGCTCGCGCAAGCCTGAAAAAATCGCTGGCCGGCGGCGAGCGACTGCAGTTGCCTGGGAGTCACTCGGCCCCAGGTTTCCTGCGCGCGCGCGGGTGCGCCGCGTCGTACACCTTGGCCAGGTGCTGGAAATCCAGCCGCGTATAGACCTGCGTGGTGGTGATGTTGGCGTGGCCCAGCAGCTCCTGCACGGCGCGCAGGTCGCCGCTGCTTTGCAGCAGGTGGCTGGCGAACGAGTGGCGCAGCATGTGCGGGTGCACCGGCGTGGTCAGCCCCGCCTGCTGGCTGCGCTGGCGCAGGCGCAGCCAGACCGACTGGGCCGTGAGCCGCGCACCCCGCTGGCCCACGAACAGCGCCGCATCGAGCCGCGCAGAGCCATCACCACCCAACGGCCCGGCGCGCAGCGCCAGCCAGGCCTGCAGTGCGGCCATGGCGGTGCGGCCCACAGGCACGCTGCGGCGCTTGCCGCCCTTGCCGAACACATGGGCCTCGCCAGCCTGCAGGTCGATCCAGCCACGGCCCTGGCGCTGCGTGTCGGGGCCGGGCACGGCATCCAGCCCCACCAGCTCGCCCACACGCAGGCCGCAGCCATACAGCAGCTCCACCATGGCCGCATCCCGCGCTTCCAGCCAGGGGTCGGCGCCGGCATGGTCGAACTCGGCCAGGCGCACGGCGTCGTCCACGCCCAGCGCCTTGGGCAAGGGTTTGGGGGCCTTGGGTGCGCGCACGTCCTGCACGGGGTTGTGCCCTATCAGGCCCTGCCGCCCGGCCCAGGTGAAAAAACCGCGCCAGCCCGACAGGATGAGCGCAATGCCCCGGCCGCTGCGCCCCGCACTGTGCATCTGGGCCACGAAACGGCGGATGTGGGCGCTGGTCAGTTGCAGCAGGGGCAGCTGCACGCCCGCCGCCAGCTGCGCCAGCTTTTCCAGATCCAGGGTGTAGAGCGTGAGCGTGCGCGCGGCCAGGCGTTTTTCGACCCGCACATGCTCCAGATACCGCAGCACATGGGGATCGGCAGGCAACGGATCGCTCGGCGCGTCAGGCATGGCGATTCAAGACAATCACGGTGAAGACGCCAGCGCCGCAAGCCCCACACACACGGCCTGCAACTGGCGCGCCGCCATACCGGCGCCACCGCGGAACCGGCTTTGCCGGGCCGGGGGTGGCGTCCCCCCTCGGAGGGATGACGCGAAGCGTCTCAGGGGGGAGATCATCGGAGGCGCATCAGCGCCGCGCTGGCCAGTTCGGCCATGCGCACCAGGAATTCGGTGCCCAGGGTGGCGTCAAAGCGCTGCGGGTCGGGTGAACCCAGCACCAGCAGGCCAAAAGCGGGGGTGGCGCTGTCGATGGCGCCTTCGCGCAGCGGCAGCAGGGCCAGGGACTGGGGTGGTTCGCCCGCCTCGCTGGCCAGCCAGGCCGCGGGCTCAAAACCCAGGTTGGGGCCGCAAAACGGCATGGTCAGCGAGGAGGCGAAGGCCTGGGCGTCTTCGCTGGCGCCCTGGGTGAAGTCGGCATCGATATAAGGCCCCGCCACACCCCACACGCGCACGGCAGCCTGCGGCACATCGAACAGCGTGCGCAACCCGTCCACCACGGCCTGGGGCAGGTCCATGGGGTCGCGTACCTGCAGCAGGGCGCTGGTCCAGTGGTCCACCTTGGCGGAGATGGCGGCGTTCTCGTTGCCGTGGCGCACCATTTCCATGATGCGCTGCTCCAGGCCCTTGATCTTCTCGCGCAGCATTTCGGCCTGGCGCTCTTGCAGGCTCACGGCGCGGGTGCCATGCGGGCTGGAGATCTGCACGCTGGCCAGCACCTCGGCGTGGCGCTCGAAAAAACCGGGCGTCTGGGTGAGGAACTGGGCGATGTCGTCTTCGGTGATCGGAGGAATGTGGGAGCTGGTGGTCATGGCATGTCAGGGAGTTCGATCTGGCCTTCAAAAACAGAGGTGGCCGGACCGGTCATGAAAACGGAGTCGGTCTCCTGGCCGCTCCAGGCGATGGTGAGCAGACCGCCGCGGGTCTGCACGTCCACCTGGGCGTCGAGCAGCCCCAGCCGGATACCCGCTGCCACGGCGGCGCAGGCGCCGGTGCCGCAGGCCAGGGTTTCGCCCGCGCCACGCTCGAACACGCGCAGGCGCACATGGCTGCGGTCCACGATCTGCAGGTAACCGGCGTTCACCCGCCGAGGAAAGCGCGGGTGCGATTCGATCAGCGGGCCGGTTTCGGCCACGGACGCGGTGTCCGCATCCTCCACCAACTGCACGGCATGCGGGTTGCCCATGGACACCACCGCTACCATAACAGGAGCATCTTGCGCTTGTCCAGAAAGCGCCAGAGGCCATTTTTGCCCCATCCCCTGCACCACCGGCGTGAGGCCGGTCGCGTCAAAAGGCACCAGCGCCGCTTCAAACACCGGGCGGCCCATGTCCACCGTCACGCGGCCATCGGGCGTGAGCCGGGGGGCGATCACGCCGGCCAGCGTCTGCACGCGGATGGTGTCCTGGGTGGTCAGGCCCTTGTCGCGCACATAACGCGCAAAGCAGCGCGCGCCGTTGCCGCACTGCTCCACTTCGCCGCCGTCGGCATTGTGGATCACGTATTCGAAATCGATGCCCTCGCCCGGCGAGGGCCGCACGGTGAGGATCTGGTCGGCGCCCACGCCAAAGTGGCGGTCGGCCAGCCAGCGGTAGTGCGCCGGAGTCAGCCCCAGGCGGCCCCGCGTTTCGTCGAGCACCACGAAATCGTTGCCCGCGCCCTGCATTTTGGTGAAGCGAATCTTCATGGGCTGGATTATCGTCGGTGGGCTCAACCCATCCACAAGATCCCCGACACTCCCAGCCCCCACGGCCCGATTGGCAAGATTTTTGCCAATCGGCGCCATCCGGATATGTACGGCCGAAAAGCAACCCGCGCCCTGCCCATAATTCAAGCATGCCCCGCACCACCCAACAACTGCACCTCCACCGCGAACCCGTTGCCACCCGCCCTGCCGCCACCGTGCTGTTGCTGCGCGATGCACCGGACAACGGCGGGTTCGAAATCCTCATGACCCGGCGCTCGGGCACGGCCAGCTTTGCGCCTGGCGCCTATGTGTTCCCCGGCGGCGGCATCGACGCGCTCGATGCCGCCCCTGCCACGCACGCCGCCGTCGACCGCCGCCCCGCGCAGAGCGACCTGCACCTCACCCAGGCCATCGCCGCCATTCGCGAGAGTTTTGAAGAGCTGGGTGTGCTGCTGGCGCGCCATGCCGACGGCCGCATGGCCGATGCACACGACATCGCCGCCATCGACCGCCACCAGCCCTTTGCCGCACAGTGCCAGGCCCGCGGCCTGCGCCTGGCGGCCAACAGCGTGTACCTGCTGGCCCACTGGACCGGTGACCGGGACCTGCCCCGGCGCTTTGACGTGCCGTTTCTCGTGGCCCGCATGCCCGAAGGCCAGGAGCCCGTGGCCGACGAGGCCGAGCAGTTCGAGCCCGTGTGGGTGCGCCCCGCCGATGCCCTGGCGCGGCACGAGGCCGGGCAGTTCTTCATGATCTTTCCCACCATCCGCACGCTGCAGCGGCTGGCAAAGTTCGCCAGCACCCAGGCGGTGCTCGACGCCGTGGCGCACGAGCAGCCGCTGTGGGTGAGCTGCCCGCGCGCCGGCATGCTTGCGGGCAAGGAAGCGCGCTACATGGAAGACGAGGCGCCGTTTGGCGAACTGGCCCTGGTCTGCCCCGACGGGCAGATCGTGCACCCGCTCGACTGGCAGGCCGAGCGCCCCGTGCCGCTGCTGCGCAACGTGATGCGCCTCACGGCCCCCAACCCCGGCGTGATGACCGGCCCCGGCACCAACAGCTACCTGGTGGGCGACCCGGCCACGGGCTTCATCGCCATCGACCCCGGCCCGGCCGATGCCGAGCACCTGGACAAGCTCTGGCGTGCCGCCGGGGGCGATATCCGCATGATCGTGTGCACCCACTCGCATGCCGACCACTCGCCCGGCGCCGCGCCGCTGCAGGCGCTGTGCGTGCAGGCGGGCCAGGCCAGGCCGCCCATTCTGGGCCTGCCATCGGCGCCCACGGCCCGCGCCGCCAGCCAGTTCACGCCCGACCGTTCGCTACAAAATAATGAGCTGCTAGCGCTTACTGGACAATCACCAGAGGGTAAAATTACCCACACCCTTCAGATCATCCACACCCCCGGCCATGCCGCCAACCACCTGTGCCTGCTGCTGCAGGAAGACGGCCTGCTGTTCAGCGGCGACCACATCCTGAACGGCAGCACCACGGTGATCGACCCACCCGACGGCAACATGGCCGACTACCTCGATTCGCTCGACCGGTTGGATGCGGCGTGCGCCGAACACGGCGTGGAATTCATCCTGCCCGCCCACGGCTACGTGCTGGGCGGTCCGATCCATGGGGCGCGCAGCGCGATTGCCCGGCTCAAGGCCCACCGCCTGGCGCGCGAGGCCAAGGTGCTGGCTGCCATGCAGGCGCTGCCCGACGGCAGCATGGAAGACTGGGTACAGCACGCCTACGACGACGTACCGCCACGGCTGTGGCCCGTGGCCCAGCGCTCGCTGCTGGCCCATGTCGAGCGCATCCGTTCGCTGCAGCCTGGCAACAACTGAACGACAAAAACACCTCACACCACCCATTCAATGACCGACAAGAACCCCGATCCCACCCACATCCGCCTGGCCAAACGCGTGGCCGATCAACTGAACTGCTCGCGCAGCACGGCCGAGCAATTCATTGAGGGCGGCTTTGTGCGCGTGGACGGCCAGGTGGTGGAAGCCCCCGGCGCCCGCGTGCGCCCCGACCAGACCGTGACCGTGGCGCCAGACGCCAGCCTGCTGGAGCTCACGCCGGTCACGCTGCTGCTGCACAAGCCGGCAGGGTTTGAAGCCGGCCTGGGCCTGCCCGCCGGGCCAGCGGCCCACGCCAGCCGCAGCCAGGGCGCGCCGCAGGCCACCACGCTGCTCAGTGCCACCTCGCACCTGGCCGAAGATGCCTCGGGCATCCGCATGCTGCAGCGCCACTTCAAGCAGCTCGAATGCTTCACGCCGCTGCCCACGGAAGCCAGCGGCTTGGTGGTCTACACGCAGGACAAGCGCATCGCGCGCAAGCTGGCCGAAGACATCGAATCGCTGGAGCAGGAGTGCATCGTCGAGGTGAAGGGCGAGATCGCCCCCAACGGCCTGCAGCGCCTGTGCCACGGCCTCACGTTCAATGGCCGCCCACTGCCACCCATCAAGGTGAGCTGGCAAAACGAGACCCGGCTGCGCTTTGCCCTGAAGGGCATCCGCCCCGGGCAGATTCCGGCCATGTGCGCGGCCGTGGGCCTGACGGTGGTCGCCCTCAAGCGCATCCGCATTGGCCGCGTTCCGCTGGCCAAGGTGCCCGAGGGGCAGTGGCGCTATCTGCAGCCGTGGGAAAAGTTCTGAGCGCAGATTGCGGCCCGGTCGGGCGCAACTGACAGCATGCAAGATAGCTGCTTGCGCTTGACTGGCGGGCGCCAGCGCCTGATTTGATCAAAAGTGTGAAGCGCACCGATAAGCCGGATTCTGTGCACCGCCGGCCCTCTTGCGAAGACCCGCAGCGTGACCGCCATTACTCTGGGCCGGGTGTCGCCACCACGGCTCGATGCTACCTACCCGCCAGCTCTGCGGAACCACATCAACGCTGGCCTACTTGGTATTGCTGCGCGTAGAGATTGCCCGTTTCACCCGAAGCGGGCGCCGCCCGCTTCGGGTGGCTATGGTGCTGGCGGCTTGCGCCTCCAGCCGTCTGGCTTGCGCCAGCCGCGCCCGCTTGTGCGGGCAACCGATAGAACACCTTCGGTGGCTTGCAACCTGCTCCGACTCGTCTCTGTTGCTCTGATCCTCACCTCACGGTGGGCAGCCGTTAGCTGCTACGCTGTCCTGTGCAGTCCGGACGTTCCTCCAGTGCCTGGTTTCCCAGATTGCACCAGCGGCGGTCTGGCGCGCTTCACGGGGGTGATTATCGCCCCGATCGGCATATCCATATGCTGCACACCCACGATGAACTGGGCCAGAATGCGTGGGCAACCCCTCTTTTCCCAGGAGACTTCCCATGAAAACCGACAACATCCTGCAAACCATTGGCAACACCCCGCATGTGCGCATCCACCGCCTGTTTGGTTCGGGTGCCAACGTGTGGATCAAGTCCGAGCGCAGCAACCCCGGCGGCTCCATCAAGGACCGGATCGCACTGGCCATGGTGGAAGACGCCGAAAAATCCGGTGCGCTGAAGCCCGGCGGCACCATCATCGAGCCCACCAGCGGCAACACCGGCGTGGGCCTGGCCATGGTGGCGGCCGTCAAGGGCTACAAGCTCATCCTGGTGATGCCCGACAGCATGAGCATCGAGCGCCGCCGCCTCATGCTGGCCTATGGCGCCAGCTTTGACCTGACGCCGCGCGAAAAGGGCATGAAGGGCTCGATCGCCCGCGCGCAGGAGCTGCAGGCCCAGACGCCCAACTCATGGATCCCGCAGCAGTTCGAGAACCCGGCCAACATCGAAGTGCATGTGCGCACCACGGCGCAGGAGATCCTGGCCGACTTCCCCGACGGGCTGGACGCGCTCATCACCGGCGTGGGCACGGGTGGCCACCTCACCGGCGTGGCGCGCGTGCTGAAAGCGAAGTTTCCCCAACTCAAGGTGTTCGCCGTGGAGCCCACGCTATCACCCGTCATCAGCGGCGGCGCACCTGCGCCCCATCCCATCCAGGGCATTGGTGCGGGCTTCATCCCCAAGAACCTGGACACCAGCGTGCTCGACGGCGTGATCCAGGTCGATGCCGAACCGGCGCGTGAATACGCGCGCCGCAGCGCCCGCGAGGAAGGCATGCTGGTGGGCATCTCCAGCGGCGCCACGCTGGCGGCCATTGCGCAAAAGCTGCCTGAGCTGCCCGCCGGCAGCCGCGTACTGGGCTTCAACTACGACACGGGCGAACGCTACCTCTCGGTGGAAGGTTTCTTGCCAACTTGAAGCAAAAGAGAACTCTAGCGCTTATGCACAAGGCGCCAGAAGCCATAAAAAAAGGAGCATATAGCTCCTTTTTTTACGCCTGCAATCGGTCCATGGGCCGCCATGGACGCGGCCACCGCGCGCGAGGCCGATGCCCAGCGCGCCAGCGCGTGGCGCGGGTGGGCAGCAAGCCGTATGAGCTCATCATCGCGGCGGCCGACGAGCACGGCTGCGACCCGATCTTCATGGCATCGCATGGGCGCTCGGGCGTCAACGCACTGCTGCTGGGCAGCGAGACACAGAAGGGGCTGGCGCATTCGAAGATGCCGGTGCGGGTGTACCGACGAGAAGGTGGGAATGAATCCGGCGTGGCCGGTAAAATCCGCCTCCCCTGCATTGCCCTTCGCCCGATAACCACGGGCCCGCAAGACCATGATCCGCCTTTCTGAAATCCGGCTGCCCTTCACGGTGGCCGAAGCCCCCGAGGCGCCCCTGCGCGCCGCCGCCGCCCGCATCCTGGGCCTGGCAGACGCCGATATCGCCCAGCTGCAGGTCTTCAAACGCAGCTTCGATGCACGCAAGGCCGATCTGCTGGCGGTGTACATCGTCGATACCACGCTGGCCGATCCCGCGCAGGAAGCCGCCCTGCTCGAACGATGCGCGGGCAACCCGCATATCCAGCCCACCCCCGACATGGCCTGGCGCCCCGTGGGCCAGGCGCCGGCCGACCTACCCGTGCGCCCCGTGGTGGTGGGCTTTGGCCCCTGCGGCATCTTTGCGGCGCTGGTGCTGGCGCAGATGGGTTTCAGGCCCATCGTGCTGGAACGCGGCAAGAACGTGCGCGAACGCACCCAGGACACCTGGGGCCTGTGGCGCAAGCGCGAGCTGAACCCCGAAAGCAATGTGCAGTTCGGCGAAGGCGGCGCGGGCACCTTCAGCGACGGCAAGCTCTACAGCCAGATCAAGGACCCGCGCCACCTGGGCCGCAAGGTGATGGCCGAATTCGTCCAGGCCGGCGCACCCGAGGAAATTCTGTACGTGGCGCACCCGCACATCGGCACCTTCAAGCTGGTGAAGGTGGTGGAGAGCCTGCGCGCGCAGATCATTGCGCTGGGCGGCGAGATTCGCTTTGAACAGCGCGTGACCGACCTGATCGTGGAAAAGGGCCCGCAAGGCCGCCATGTGCGCGGCCTGAAGGTGCTGAACCAGGCGACGGGCGCTACCACCGAGCTGCGCGCCGACCATGTGGTGATGGCGCTGGGCCACAGTTCGCGCGACACCTTTGCCATGCTGTACGAGCGTGGCGTGCAGATGGAGGCCAAGCCGTTTTCCATCGGCTTTCGCATCGAGCACCCGCAGGGCGTGATCGACCGCGCGCGCTGGGGCCGCCACGCGGGCCACCCGCTGCTGGGTGCGGCCGACTACAAGCTGGTGCACCACGCTGCCAACGGCCGCGCGGTGTACAGCTTCTGCATGTGCCCTGGCGGCACCGTGGTGGCCGCCACCAGCGAGCCGGGCCGCGTGGTCACCAACGGCATGAGCCAGTATTCGCGCAACGAGCGCAATGCCAATGCCGGCATGGTGGTGGGCATCGATCCGCGCGACTATCCACGCAACCCCGATGCCTACCCGGCCGCGCTGGGCGCGACCCACGGCGTCGAGACCCTGGCCGCCGACCGGCACCATCCGCTGGCGGGCATCGTGCTGCAGCGCCAGCTGGAATCGGCCGCCTATGTGCTGGGCGGCAGCAATTACAGCGCGCCAGGCCAGCTGGTGGGCGATTTCATCGCAGGCAGGCCCTCCAAGGACCTGGGCAGCGTGCAGCCGTCCTACCAGCCCGGCGTGGCGCTGGGCGATTTGCACGCCGCCCTGCCCGGCTACGCCATCGAAGCCATGCGCGAAGCACTACCCGCCTTCGGCCGCAAGATCAAGGGCTTTGACATGCATGACGCCGTGCTCACCGGCGTGGAAACACGCACATCCGCACCGCTGCGCATCGACCGCGGTGACCACCTGCAAAGCCCCAACACCCCCGGCCTGTACCCGGCCGGCGAAGGGGCGGGCTACGCCGGGGGCATTCTTTCGGCGGGCGTGGACGGCATCAAGGTCGGCGAGGCCGTGGCGCGCAGCCTGCTGGGGCTGGGCTGATACGCACCGCCATGAAAAAACCGCCAGGGACCTGGGCCCACTGGCGGTTCGGGAAAGAAGCGGCCGCAATCAGCTGTTGGGCTGGCTGTTCTGCAGCGCAGCGATGCGCTCTTCGATCGGTGGGTGGGTGCTGAACAACTTGCCGATGCCACCGGCAATGCCCATGGCCGCCATGCTTTTCGGCAGTTCGGCCGGGTGCATGCCGCCCAGGCGGGCCAGGGCGTTGATCATGGGCTGGCGGCGGCCCATGAGCTGTGCGGCGCCCGCGTCGGCGCGGAACTCGCGCTGGCGTGAGAACCAGGCCACGATGATGGCGGCCAGGAAACCCAGCACGATGTCGAGCACCACGGTGGTGACCATGTAGCCGATGCCGGGGCCCGCGCTGTTTTCATCGTTCTTGCGCAAGAAGCTGTCCACCGCGTAGCCGATCACGCGCGACAGGAACACCACGAAGGTGTTCATCACGCCCTGGATCAGCGTCATGGTGACCATATCCCCGTTGGCAACGTGGGCCACTTCGTGGCCGATCACGGCCTCAACTTCTTCGCGCGTCATGCCCTGCAGCAGGCCGGTGGACACCGCCACCAGCGCCGAGTTCTTGAACGCACCCGTGGCAAAGGCGTTGGGATCACCCTCGAAGATGCCGACCTCGGGCATACCGATCTGGGCCTGATCGGCGAACTTGCGCACGGTCTCGACGATCCAGCGCTCGTCGGGCGAGCCGGAGCCGTCGATCACGCGCACGCCCGAGGTCCACTTGGCCATCGGCTTGCTGATGAGCAGCGAGATGATGGCGCCACCAAAGCCCATCACCAGCGCGAAGCCGAGCAGCGCGCCCAGGTTCAGGCCGTTGGCCGTGAGGTAGCGGTTGACGCCCAGCAGGCTGGCCACCACCCCCAGCACGACAACGACGGCCAGGTTGGTCATCACAAACAAAAGGATCCGCTTCATGGAATGGTTTCTCCGTGGGGTGAACAACAACGAGTGTTTGCTGGCTCAGATGGGGGCCGGTGGCTGCGCTTCAAGCGCCTCTCCAAGGGCCTCATCGTCTCTGGCCGCGATTGCATCGCGCAATGGTAGGTGCAAACCCGCTGGCCGGCTTTATCACACAAACCTTGACGGGAATTAGGGCGACGCTGCATCAATCCCCGCGATGGCGCGCGCCCGGGTTTGGGATGGGCGGCAAGGCGCAAAGCACAGCCATGGCTGTTGCGAGCATTTGCAACACCCCCAACCGCCCAAAGCAGGGATGCGCGGCACGCGAGGGACTTGTTCGGCGTTGCCTCAGGCAACGGACGCCACCCGCAGGGGCCGGAACACCTGCGCGTCGGCATAGAAGCCTGGCACCTCGTTGGCCGGCCACCAGCCGGGCACGCCGAGCACGGGCAACGGCGCGAAGGGCTTGGTGGCCCAATGCCCGGGCTGCAGTGCCTGCGCAAGCCAGGCATCCATATCAGCTATTGAATGAATAGCCGCAGGCGCTTGATAAACGTGCGCCACCATGGGTTTTCGGGGTGAAACCAGCTTTTCGAGCAGTGCGTGGCCGAACAGCACCAGCCGGGCTTCGCGCCACAGCGGCCGCAGATCCACAAACAACACCTGCCAGTCCCGCGCCCGCAGCGCATCCCACAGCGCCTCGGGGGCCTGCAGCACCGCGCCGTTTTCATCGAACACCGTGAGCGCATCGCGCAGCGGCCCGCGTACGGCCTGTATGCCATCAGCAGCAATGGCCTGGGCCTGCAACTGGTTCAGCCGGCGCTTGGTCTGCGGAAACTGCAGCCACGCCAGGCCGTTGAAGAAGTCGTGCAGGTTGTCGCGCGTGGGCACGCGGCGGGTGTCGAAGATGAACTGTTCGTAGGCGGTGCCATCGGGCAGATCGGACTGGGGGACAAAACGCACGGCCCCCCGGCCCGCGCCCAGCACCGTCTGGAGCGCACTGTGCACGCTATCGCCCCGCACAATCTGCTGCGCCACCGGTTCTCCCGTGGCCCGCCAGGGTGCAAGCCAGGCGGCGCCCCAATCCATGGCGGCTACACCAGCCGCCACGGCAGCGCGTCACCCGCGCGCAAAGGCTTGAGCTCGGCCTCGCCAAACGCAAAGCTGTCAGGCGGGGTCCACGACTCGCGGCGCAGGGTGATGGTGCCGGTGTTGCGCGGCAGGCTGTAAAAATCCGGGCCGTGGAAGCTGGCAAAGCCTTCGAGCTTGTCGAGCGCGCCCGCGTTGTCAAACGCCTCGGCATACATCTCGATGGCGGCGTGCGCGGTGTAGCAGCCCGCGCAGCCGGTGGCGTGCTCCTTGAGGTGCGCGGGGTGCGGTGCGCTGTCGGTGCCCAGGAAGAACTTGGCGCTGCCGCTGGTGGCGGCCTGCACCAGGGCCACGCGGTGGGTTTCGCGCTTGAGCACGGGCAGGCAGTAGTAGTGCGGGCGGATGCCGCCCGTGAAGATGGCGTTGCGGTTGTAGAGCAGGTGGTGCGCCGTGATGGTGGCGGCGGTGAAGCGGTCGGCGCCTGCCACGTAGTCGGCGGCGTCCTGGGTGGTGATGTGCTCGAAGACGATTTTCAGCTCGGGGAAATCGCGGCGCAGCGGGATGAGCTGCTGCTCGATGAACGCGGCCTCGCGGTCGAACAGGTCGATGTCGCTGCTGGTGACTTCGCCATGCACCAGAAGCAGCATGCCGGCCTTTTGCATGGCTTCGAGCGTGGGGTAGGTCTTGCGCAGGTCGGTCACGCCCGCGTCGCTGTTGGTGGTGGCGCCCGCGGGGTAGAGCTTGCAGGCCACCACGCCCGCCGCCTTGGCACGCACGATTTCTTCGGGTGGCAGGTTGTCGGTGAGGTACAGCGTCATCAGCGGCTCGAACTGCATACCGGCGGGCACGGCCGCCAGGATGCGCTGCTGGTAATCGAGCGCCTGCGCGGCCGTGGTCACGGGCGGGCGCAGGTTGGGCATGATGATCGCGCGGCCGAACTGGGCGGCGGTGTGCGGCACCACGGTGCGCAGGGGCTCGCCGTCGCGCACATGCAGGTGCCAGTCGTCGGGGCGGGTGAGGGTGAGGGTGTCAGTGGCGGCAGTCATGGCCGCCATTGTCCCATTCCTGCCCGCTATCGGGAATTGGCCATCGCGTCCCGGATGGCGGCAGCCATGGGTTTATTCCGGGTCGTAACCGGCCAGATCCAGCGCCTCACGCAGCGAATCGAGCGCATCGCGCACGAGGAAGGTTTCCGCATCGTCCCGGGAACACGCCCGGATGCCCTCATGGCCGATGTTCTTGACGAAGCGCGCCAGTGCCTGGGCGTTTTCGGGTGTCAGCTCAGCGGTGATGACCACGGGTTGTTTCATTGTCAGTATCTCGCTCAGGCCATGGCGGCCACATGCCGGGGGATTCCGGCCCAGGGCATCTTACCGGCGAAAGGGACACGCATGGCACAGCCCGCCCCCCGGCCTGAAAATGCCAACGGCACCCGAAGGTGCCGCTGGGCGGTGGGACGTGCAGTGCCCTCAGTGCTGCAGGATCTTGTTGAGGAAATCCTTGGTGCGTGGCTGGCGGTTCTCGGGGTGGCCGAAGAACTCGTCCCTGGAGCAGTCCTCCAGGATCTTGCCGCCCACGTCCATGAAGATCACGCGGCTGGCGACCTTGCGCGCGAAGCCCATTTCGTGGGTCACGCACATCATGGTCATGCCTTCGTGGGCCAGGCCCACCATCACATCCAGCACCTCACCGACCATTTCGGGATCGAGGGCCGAGGTGGGCTCGTCGAACAGCATCACGATGGGGTCCATGCTCAGCGCCCGCGCAATGGCCACGCGCTGCTGCTGGCCACCCGAGAGCTGGCCCGGGAACTTGTCCTTGTGCGCCATCAGGCCCACGCGCTCGAGCATCCTGAGGCCGCGCTTCCTGGCTTCGTCGGCGCTGCGGCCCAGCACCTTGACCTGGGCGATGGTCAGGTTGTCCGTCACCGACAGGTGCGGAAACAGCTCGAAGTGCTGGAACACCATGCCCACGCGGCTGCGCAGCTTGGGCAGGTCGGTCTTGGGGTCGTGCACGGCCACGCCATCCACGTAGATCTCGCCCTTCTGGAAGGGCTCCAGTGCATTGATGGTCTTGATCAGCGTGGACTTGCCGGAACCCGAAGGACCGCACACCACCACCACCTCGCCTTTCTGGATGGTGGTGGAGCAATCGGTCAGCACCTGCACGGGGCCATACCACTTGGATACGTTTTTGAGTTCGATCATTTACTTGTTCCTCAATCTCTTGCGCCTCAACGAATGATGGCGATCTTCTGGTGCAGGCGCTTGACCATCCAGGACAAGGCATAGCACATCACAAAGTACAGCACCGCCGCAGCCAGGTAGGCCTCGATGGGGCGGCCAAAGTTCTTGCCGGCCACTTCAAAGCCCTTGAGCATGTCGTAGGCGCCAATGGCATAGACCAGCGAGGTGTCCTGGAACAGGATGATGGTCTGCGTCAGCAGCACCGGCAGCATGTTGCGAAACGCCTGCGGCAGGATCACCAGCTTCATGTTCTGGCTGTAGGTCATGCCCATCGCCTGGCCCGCATACACCTGCCCCCGCGGCACCGACTGGATGCCCGCGCGCATGATTTCGCTGAAATACGCGGCTTCAAAGGCGATGAAGGTCACCACCGCCGACACCTCGGCGCCGATGGGGCGGCCAATGATGGCGGGCACCAGCAGGAAGAACCACAGGATCACCATCACCAGCGGAATGCTGCGCATGCCGTTGACATAGATGGTGGCGGGAATATCGAGCCACTTCTTGCCCGACAGGCGCATCAGCGCCAGCATGGTGCCGAACAGCACGCCGCCAACCGTGGCCACCAGCGTGAGCATGAGACTGAAATACAGCCCCTTGAGCACGAAGTTGGAGATCAGGTCCCAGTTGTAGAAGGAGAAGTCAAGATTCATGTCAGTGCCCTCCCGATCCGCCGGCCACGACCATGCCCGGCACGCGCGCGCGTTTTTCGATGAAAGCCATGATGCGGTTGATGGCAAATGCCGAGACGATGTAGCAGGCCGTGACGGCCAGGTAGACCTCGATGCCGCGCGAGGTTTCTTCCTGCGCCTGCATGGCGAACATCGTGAGTTCGGCCACCGACACGGCAAACGCCACCGACGAGTTCTTGAAGATGTTCATCGTCTCGCTGGTCAGCGGCGGAATGATGATGCGAAACGCCATGGGCAACAGCACGTAGCGGTAGGTCTGGAAGGTCGTGAAGCCCATGGCCAGACCCGCATAGCGCTGGCCGCGCGGCAGGGCCTGAATGCCCGAGCGCACCTGCTCGGCAATGCGCGCCGACGTGAAAAAACCCAGCGCCAGCACCACCAGCACGAAGCCGGGCACGCCCTGCATCACAGGAAACAGCGTCGGCACCACGTGGTACCACAGGAAAATCTGTACCAGCAACGGGATGTTGCGGAACAGTTCCACCCAGGCGTTGCCCAGACGCACGACCACCGGCCGCCCCTGCAAGGTGCGCAGCGTGCCGATGCACGACCCCAGCACCAGCGCCAGCAACAGTGCCAACAGCGAAACCGACACGGTCCAGCCCCAGGCCGACAGCATCCAGTCCAGATAAGTGATGTCACCGCCCTTGCCGAAGCAGCCTTGCACCGCCACTTTATCCAAGGTGTCCTGGCAGAACACCTGCCAATCCCAACTCATAGGAGTACCCCCCAATTTCTGCATGAAGCCGGACAGCGCATGGCGCGCGCCCAACAAAAAAAGCCCCCCCGAACACGCATGGCTCGAAGGGGCGTTGCCGAGCGCCGATTACTTCTTGGCGTAGTCTTCCATGGGTTTGTCGTTGGGGTTGGCCCAAGCCGCCTTGGTGGCGTCAGACAGGGGCAGGCCGATCTTGGTGTTGGTGGGTGGCACGGGTTGCAGGAACCACTTGTCGTACAGCTTGGCCAGCGAACCGTCGGCGATCTGGCGTTTGATGCTGTCGTCCACGGCCTTCTTGAAGGCCGGGTCGTTCTTGCGCAACATGCAGGCAATCGGCTCGACCGACAGCACTTCCCCGACGATCTTGAAATCGGCCGGGTTCTTGGACTTGGAGATGTTGGCGGCCAGGATGGAGCCGTCCATCACGAACGCATCGGCACGGCCGGTTTCCAGCAGCAGGAAGCTGTCGGCATGGTCCTTGCCATAGACTTCCTTGAAGTCGATGCCGCCGGCGCGCTCGTTCTTGCGCAGGGTCTGCACCGAGGTGGTGCCGGTGGTGGTGGCCACGCTCTTGCCGTTCAGGTCCTTGATCGACGTGATGCCCGAATTGGCCTTGACGACCATGCGCACCTCTTCCACATAGGTGGTCACGGCAAAGGCCACGTCCTTCTGGCGGGCCGCATTGTTGGTGGTGGAACCGCACTCCAGATCCACCGTGCCATTGGTCACCAGCGGGATACGGTTTTGCGAGGTGACAGGCTGGTACTTGGTTTCCAGCGCGGACAGACCCAGCTTCTTGCGGATGTCGGAGATGATGACTTCGGCCATCTCGGTATGGAAGCCCACGTACTTGCCGTTGCCCAGCGTGTAGGACAGACCCGAGGACTCACGCACGCCCAGCGTCACGCTGCCCGAAGACTTGATCTTGGCCAGCGTATCACCAGCCTGCGCAAAGGCGCTACCGGCCGCGAGTGTGACCACGGCCATCGCGAAAATGTGCTTCTTCATTTCAATCTCCTAGTGTCATGTAAAAAAGGAATTCTAGAGACTTGCGTCCACCCGCATTGTGTGCGGGCGGCACAGTCCAGAACAGGGGGTTTACCTGCCGTGCCGTTCAGAACGGCACCGGGTCGGCAGGGTATTTTCAGAAATCGCGCGAAAGGCCGGGCCCTCGGCGGCCAAGCACCATGCCCCCACCCATTGCCCAGCCTTCATGCCGTGATGCCCTTGTGAATACTTGCCATGCGAACCAGCAATCTTTGTGCCACAGCGATGTGTTGCTGCAAGCTCTGCGGTCTGTTCCGACCCGCCCTGGACTGTTGGTGACAGTCGTGTGAATTTCCACGGCCGAAAGCCCGGAAAACCAGCCGAGCAGTCTATATCCGCATGGAACCTTGCGCCTGCAAATACGCCCACAAGGCCTGGGCTGTGCCTTTCGGAGCTTCCTTTGCGCCAGGTTTCTCGCGGTAGGCGCGCACGTCCATCACGATCTGCAAGCCCGCCTGGCCTTCAGGTACCGCGCTCACCAGTTTGCGCCCACGCACATCCTTCCTGACGGCACTGTGCGGCAGAAACGCCACGCCATGCCCCTCCAGCGCCATGGCCTTGAGGCCTTCGGCCATGTCGGTTTCATAGACCCGCTCCAGATGAATGGCGGTGCCCGACTCCTTGAGGATGAGCTCGGTCATGCGCCCCAGGTAGGCGCCAGGCGCGTAACCCAGGTAGGGCAGCGGCTGGCCGGCGCGGCCAGGCAGGCGAAACAGCGGCTGCCCATCGGCGTCGGCCTTGCTGTAGGGCGACAGCACCTCTTGCCCCAGGTTGACCATCTCGTAGCGGTCGGTGTCCAGCTGGAAAGGTTGCGAAGCGTGGTGGTAGGCGATCATCAGATCGCAGCCCCCTTCCACCAGGCGCATCACCGCATCGTGCACATTGAGCGCAATCAGGCGGCTCTTGAAGGGGCCGAATTTCCCGTGCAGGCTTGACACCCACGCCGGGAAAAAAGTGAAGGCCAGCGTGTGCGGCACCGCAAACTCGATCATGTCGCGGCTGGCGCTGGTGTGCGCGCGCAGCATGGCACGCGTGTTCTGCATGGCCTGCAGCATCTCCAGCGCCTGGTCGTACAGCGTCTTGCCCGCCGATGTCAGTCGGGTGGGATAGGAACTGCGATCGACCAGATCGGTTCCGGCCCACGCTTCCAGCGCCTGGATACGGCGCGAAAAGGCCGGTTGCGTCACATGCCTCAGCTGGGCAGACCGGCTGAAGCTGCGCGTCTCGGCCAGGCTGACAAAATCCTCAAGCCACTTGGTTTCCATCGCCGCATTATCCGCGCGCACGGGCGCTGCCGCCGGCCTGCCCGAAGGCGAGTGGCCCCCACAACACGCCCCATAATATGCGGCGGCGCACACAGCGCCCGCCCCGTCCAAGGCCCCAGGTGCACAACACTGCCGGGCAGAGCGACAGCATTCGCCCTGTTTGTTTCCCCGAGACTCTGCCCCATGCCACCCTCCTCCCCCCACGGACCGACGGCTTTCGCCTCGGCTCCCCCGGCACCTGAAGACAACGCCCCCCGCTCGCTGCGCATCGAAGACTGGCTCACGGTGATCGTGATGGCCACCCTGGCCCTCATCACCTTCGCCAACGTGCTGGTGCGCTACTTCACCAATTCCTCGTTTGCCTGGACCGAGGAGATTTCCGTCTTCCTGATGATCGTGCTGGCGCTGGTGGCCGGCTCGGCTGCGGTGGCACGCGACCAGCACATCCGCATCGAATACTTTGCCGAAGGCGGCTCCGTTGCCCGCCGCCAGCTGCTGGCACGGTTTGGCGCGCTCATGGTGGCACTGCTGTTTGGCCTGATTGCCGTGCTGAGCGTGCGCGTGGTGTGGGACGACTACCGCTTTGGCGAAACCTCGCCGGGCATCGGCGTGCCCCAGTGGTGGTATTCGATCTGGCTGCCCCTGATCTCGGCGCTGATTGCCGCGCGCGCCATCGGCCTGTTCATCCGGCGCGGCCGCCAGGCGCCGCCCGCAGACCACCACGGAGACTTCCAGGCATGATCGCTACGCTCTTGTTCGTGGCCTTCCTGGCCATGATGTTCGTGGGCGTGCCGATTGGTGCCGCCCTGGGCCTGGCCGGTGCCGCCGCCATTGCGCTGGCCAATGCCGACAGCCAGTGGTTCGGCCTGCTGGCCGTGCCGCAGAACTTCTACGCCGGCCTGGGCAAATACCCGCTGCTGGCCATTCCGATGTTCGTGCTGGTGGGCTCGATCTTCGACCGCTCGGGCGTGGCGCTGCGCCTGGTGAATTTTGCCGTGGCCATCGTCGGGCGCGGCCCCGGCATGCTGCCGCTGGTGGCCATTGCCGTGGCCATGTTCCTGGGCGGCATCTCGGGCTCGGGCCCGGCCAACGCCGCCGCCGTGGGCGGCGTGATGATTGCCGCCATGTCGCGCGCGGGCTACCCGCCCTCGTTCTCGGCCAGTGTCGTGGGCGCTGCGGCCGCCACCGACATCCTGATCCCGCCCTCGGTGGCTTTCATCATCTACTCGGTGCTGGTGCCCGGCGCCTCGGTGCCGGCGCTGTTTGCGGCCGGCATGGTGCCGGGCGTGCTGGCCGGCATTGCGCTGATCGTTCCGGCCGTGTGGATGGCGCGCCAACACAAGATGGGCGCGCTCGAAGCCACCCTGCCCCGCCCACCCTTCTGGAAGAGCCTGCGCGAAGCCCTGTGGGGCCTGGCCGCGCCGGTGCTCATCCTGGGCGGCATGCGCGCGGGCTGGTTCACCCCCACCGAGGCCGCCGTGGTGGCGGTGTTCTACGGCCTGTTCGTGGGCATGGTGATCCACCGCACCATCACAGTGCGTGACCTGTTCCCCATCCTGCGCGAATCGGGCGAGCTGTCGGCCGTGATCCTCATCGTGGTGTCGCTGGCGGGCATCTTTGCCTTCTCGCTGTCCACGCTGGGCGTGATCGACCCGGTGGCCAATGCCATCGTGCACTCGGGCCTGGGCGAATACGGCGTGCTGGCGCTGCTGATCGTGCTGCTGATCACCGTGGGCATGTTCCTCGACGGCATCTCGATCTTTTTGATCTTCGTGCCGCTCTTGCTGCCCATCATGAACCACTACCACTGGGACCCGGTATGGTTCGGCGTGATCCTGACCCTCAAGGTGGCCCTGGGCCAGTTCACCCCGCCCCTGGCCGTCAACCTGATGGTGTCGTGCCGCATCGCCGGCGTGCGCATGGAGTCCACCGTGCGCTGGGTCGGCTGGATGCTGTTCGCCATGTTCCTCGTCATGGTGCTGGTGATTGCCTTTCCGCCACTGGCGCTGTGGCTGCCCGCCCGCCTGGGCTACTGATTTCGCTGTGCAACCTTGTCCAAACTGAAGGAGACTGAAAAATGAAACTGCGTACGTTCCTCACCTCGGCCGTGGCCGCTGCGGCCACCCTGGCATTCACCGCCCCTGCCGCCATCGCGCAAACCGCCTACAAAAGCGAATACCGCATGTCGCTGGTGCTGGGCACGGCCTTCCCCTGGGGCAAGGGCGGCGAGCTGTGGGCCAACAAGGTGCGCGAGCGCACCAACGGCCGCATCAACATCAAGCTCTACCCCGGCGTCTCGCTGATCCAGGGCGACCAGACGCGTGAATTCAGCGCACTGCGCCAGGGCGTGATCGACATGGCCGTGGGCTCGACCATCAACTGGTCGCCCCAGGTCAAGCAGCTCAACCTGTTCTCGCTGCCCTTTTTGATGCCCGACTACGCCGCCGCCGACGCGCTCACGCAGGGTGAAGTGGGCAAGAGCCTGTTCCAGACGCTGGAAAAAGCCGGCGTGGTGCCGCTGGCCTGGGGCGAGAACGGCTACCGCGAAATCTCCAACTCCAAGAAGGCCATCAAGTCGCCCGAAGACCTCAAGGGCATGAAGATCCGCGTGGTGGGCTCGCCCCTGTTCCTGGACACCTTCACCGCCCTGGGCGCCAACCCCACGCAGATGAGCTGGGCCGACGCCCAGCCGGCCATGGCCAGCAGCGCAGTGGACGGGCAGGAAAACCCCCTGTCGGTCTACATGGCCGCCAAGCTGTACACCGTGGCGCAAAAGCACCTGACGCTGTGGGGCTACATGAATGATCCGCTCATCTTCGTGGTGAACAAGGACATCTGGAACAGCTGGACGCCGGCCGACCGCGAGATCGTCAAACAGGCCGCCATCGACGCGGGCAAAGAGCAGATCGCCATTGCGCGCAAGGGCGTGATCGAGGCCGACAAGCCGCTGCTGAAAGAGATCGCCAGCCATGGCGTCACCGTGACGCAGCTCACCCCCGCCGAGCGTGAAGCCTTCGTGAAGGCCACGCGCCCCGTGGTCGAGAAGTGGAAGGGCCAGATCGGTGCCGACCTGGTGGCCGCTGCCGAGAAAACCATCGCCGCGCGCAAGAAGTAAGCCCCAATTTGCGCCTAAAAATATAGCTTCTACCGCTGCATTGAAAGGGGTATTGGCTGTATTTTCTTAAAATTTCAATGGATGAATTCCGCCTGCACGGTCTCGGCCAGGAACTGGACAAAGGCTTTGACCTGCGGCGGTGAATGGATGCCTGGCAGGGTCATGGCGTACAAGGTGCTGCCAGGCGTGGGCTCGACCTGGTAGTCGGCCAACACCTGGGCCAAACCGCCCTGGGGCAGGCCGCGAGACGCGACATAGACGGGCAGCAGGCACACGCCCAGCCCATCGCGGGCCATCTGCCCCAGCAGGGCGTAATCGGGGCAGGCGACGCGCGAGCGCAGCACCACGCGGTGCAGGGCGGCCTCCTTGCGCAACTGCAGTTCCATGCGGGTGCGCATGCCCAGCCATGCATGGTGCGCAAGGTCCTCGGGAAACTGCGGGGTGCCATGCTCGGCCAGGTAGTCCGGGCTGGCACAAAAAATCCAGTGCGTCTGCCCCAAGACCCTGGCCACCTGGTGTGGCGATGGCTCGTTGGTGAAACGGATCGCCACATCGATCCGCTCATCGATCAAATCCACCGCGCCCGACTTCAAGGTGATCTGCAGGGACACCGCAGGGTAACGGCGACAGAACGCCTCGAACACAGACACCAGGTACAGCCGGCCAATTGCCGGCGGGCAACTGACATGCAGGGGCCCTCGCACTCCATCGCCATGCGACAGCAGAAGGTTCTTGGCCTGCTCGATTTCGCTGCGCACCGCCAGGCATTGCTCGTAGAACGCGGCGCCCAGATCGGTCAGCACCATTTTTCGGGTGGTGCGGCGCATCAACTGCACGCCAGCGGTGTGTTCCAGCTCCTTGATACGGCGGCTGACGTTGGAGCGGTCCATGCCCAGACGCCGGGCCGCCATCGCAAAACTGCCGGCCTCCACCACTTCCGCAAAAAACAAATACGGCGACTGATCCACCGGCCCCTCCTTCGAACCGCGAGCATAAGGCTTCGCCATCGTGACGCCGATCTGGACCTGGAAAGCGCCAGACGTCAACCCGTGCAAATGCGTGCGCGGGCCAGGTCGTATTCGGCGCGCAGCCTGGCCACGATCTCCCGCACTTCGGGCAGGTCGTGAATCTGGCCCACGCCCTGGCCCGCACCCCAGATGTCTTTCCAGGCCTTGGCCTTGGACCGGCCATCGGCAAAGCTCATGTTGGCCTTGTCGCCCACCGGCAGGTTTTCCGGGTCCAGGCCCACGCGCTCGATGCTCTCGCGCAGGTAGTTGCCATGCACGCCCGAGAACCAGTTGCTGTAGATGATGTCCGACGCACCCGCCTTCACGATGGCCTGCTTGTATTCCTCGCTGGCGTTGGCTTCCTTGCTGGCGATAAAGCGCGTGCCCATGTAGGCAAAGTCCGCACCCATGGCACGGGCAGCCAGCACGGCGCCGCCGGTGGCCATGGCGCCAGACAGGGCCAGGGGGCCGTCAAAAATGCGCCGCACCTCGCCCACCAAGGCAAAGGGCGACTGGGTGCCCGCATGGCCGCCAGCACCCGCGGCCACGACGATCAGGCCATCCACCCCCGCCTCCAGCGCCTTTTGCGCATGGCGCACATTGACCACGTCATGAAAGATCACGCCGCCGTAGCCGTGCACGGCATCCACGACTTCGCGCGCGGGCGCGCGCAGCGACGTGATGATGACGGGCACCTGGTGCTGGATGCAGGTTTCCATGTCCTGCATCAGGCGCACGTTGGAGCTGTGCGCAATCTGGTTGACCGCGATGGGGCCCACCGGCTGGCCGGGGTGGGCGCTGCGGTAGGCGTCCAGGTCGGACTTCATCCGGTGCAGCCACTCGCCCAGCAGCTCGGGCTGGCGGGCATTGAGCGCCGGGAACGAGCCCACGATGCCGGCCTTGCACTGCGCCAGCACCAGCTCGGGGTAGCTGACGGTGAACATCGGCGAGGCGATGATGGGCAGCGCCAGGTTCTGCAGCGCGGCGGGGATTCGGGACGTGATGGCGTTCATGGTCACTCGTTCAGGAGGTCGGGAAACGAAGGGAAGACAGATGGGGCTCAGTCCAGCGTCACGCCCGAGGCCTTGACCCGCTCGGCCTGCAGCTTGCTGTTGCTGCTCAGATAGGTCTTGAACTCCACCGGGGTCGAGGCCACGGGCACATAGCTGAAGGCATCGATGTTCTTCTGGCGGAAGTCTGGCGCCGCGATGATGCTCCGGGTGCTGGCGGCCAGCTTGTCTACCACTGCCGCCGGCGTGCCCTTGGGTGCCAGCAGGCCAATGCTGAAGATGGCATGGATGTCCTTGACGCCCGCCTCCTTGAAGGTGGGCACCTGGGGCAAGGCCGCGCTGCGGGTCTCGGACGACACCGCCAGGGGCTTGAGCGCGCCGGTCTTCACGTGCTGCTCGATCACCGACACGGCCAGCACCGCGGCATCCACCTGGCCAGCGATCACGTCGGGAATCAGGTTGGCCGCGCCCCGGTAGGGCACATGGGTCATGGAGATGCCTTCCTGCTTTTCAAAGGTCACCATGGGCAGGTGGGCAATGCCGCCCGCGCCGGACGATCCATAGCTCAGCGGCTTGCCCTGGGCCTTGGCCTTGCGGGCCAGCTCGACAAACTCGGTCACCGTGTTGGCCGGGGTGTTCTTGTGGGTGAAAAGCATCAGCGGCAGGCTGATCAGCTGGCTGATGGGTACCAGGTCGGTCTCCACGTTGTAGGGCAGCTTCTTGTAGAGATGCGGGCTCATGGTGAGCGAGGCCTCGGTGCCAGCGAACAGGGTGTAGCCGTCGGGCGCGCTCTTGGCGACCTGGTCGGCGCCAATGATTTCGTTGGCGCCCGGCTTGTTGAGCACCACCACCGGCTGCTTCCAGCTGTCGGACAGCTGCTGACTCAGGGCGCGGATGAAGTTGTCCACCGGCCCACCCGCGGAATACGGCACCACGATGGTCACAGGCTTGCTGGGATAGGCCTGGGCGTGGGCCTGGGTCACCGCCGTGGCGGAGCACAGGGCCAGGGTCACTGCGGCAAGGGTGGAAAGGCGTTTTTTCATGTTGTCTCCTGAGGATGGGGAAGGGAAGCGGGCAAGGCTGGGAAATCAGACGGGATCAGGCGTGACTTGTGGGCGGTCGCTTGAGGATGAGCAGATCGCTGCTGCCTTCCTGCACGACCTGGCCGTGCTGGTCACGCAGCTGCAAATGCCGGCCCAGGCGGCCCACGCGGGCGCTGCTGCCGGGGTCCAGCTCGGTCACGGTGAGCTGCAGGCGCAGGGTCTGGCCTATCAGGATGGGGGCCTTGAAGCTCCACTCCTTGAGCGACAGCATGGCCACCGCCGTGCCCTCGAAAATTCCCATCTGGTGCATGAAGCCCGTCAGCAAGGCCACGCCAAAGGCGCCGTGGACGATGCGCTGGCCGAAGCGGGTGCCAGCGGCAAACTCGGCGTCGGCGTGGATGGGGTTCCAGTCGCCCGAGATCATGTTGAACAGGGTCAGGTCGGCTTCGGTGACGGTGCGGCCCGAGCTGGTGAACTGCTCGCCCACGGTGAAGTCTTCAAAGTAACGGGGGTTCATGCGGGTTCCTGGGACGGGGTGACTTCGGCGGCCAGGCGTTCCTGCGCCATCTGGCGCAACTGCGCACGGGAAATCTTGTTGCCGTTGGCGCCCTGGGTCAGCGGAAAGGCCGCCAACATCCACACCCGCTGGGGCACCTTGTAGCCGGCAATCGACTGGCGCAGCGGGGCCAGCAAGGCCGCCGTGTCGGGCGCCGCCCCCGCCTCGGGCACGATGAAGGCCACAGGCCGATCCTGGCCCTGGATAGGCACCGCCACCACCTGGGCCTCACGCACCGACGGGTCACGCTGCAGCAGCTCTTCGATTTCCGCCGGGTTGACCAGGTTGCCGCCCAGACGCACGGCATCGCCCAGGCGGGTCTCGAACACCAGGCTGCCATCGGGCCGCAGATGGCCCAGGTCGCCGGTCTTGAAATAACCCTCGCACATGGCTTCTTCCGTGGCCGCCGGATTGCCGAAGTAGCCCTGAAACAGGCTGGGCGCCTGAATTTCGATCTGTCCCGACTGCCCCTGTGGCAGCAACTGGCCCGTGGCCTCGTCGCGGATGCGAATGCGCGCCTGCGCCCCGGCCACGGGCATGCCGCCGCCTTCCAGGCGCTGCGCCAAGGGCAGGTCGCCGGCCTGGGCGGAGAAAACCGCCAGCACCTCGCTGGAACCATACAGGCCATGCAGCGGGATACCCCGCGCACAACAGGCCTGGGCGATTTCGGTGAAATTCGACGTGAAGGCGCCAAAGCCAAAGAAGCGCAGCGATGGAAAAGGCTGCGCCGCCTCCGAGCTTTCCGCCAGGCGGCGCACCATCTCGTCGCTGCCAAAGCAATGCGTCACCGCATGGCCTGCCAGCAAGGCTGCGGCCTCGCCGGCTTCAAACAATGCCGGCAAGACCACCGGCGCGCCCGCGGCGAACGCGGCCAGGGTGCTGTTCAAGCCAAAAGCGCCGCACAGCGGCAGCAGGGTCAGCAGGCAGGCGCCGGGCGCATGCAGGCGGTAGGCAGCCACGCAACGCAAGGCATGGTCCACCAGGGTGCGCTGCGGGTGCATCACCAGCTTGGGCGCCTTGGTCGTGCCCGAGGTGGAGAACAGCACCACCGTGGCGTCGGGGTCCGAGTCGTCCGGCCCGGTATCGGGCGCACATTGCTGCCAGTCCAATGGAACCAGCGGCCAGGCCAGGCCGACGACAAGGTCGGCCACGCCAGCAGGCGCGGCGCTGCCGCTGCCCAACACGGCCACCTGCTGCAAATCGGGCACTTGCACGGGGTCCAGGTCTGCCAGGATGGCCAGAAAGTCCAGCCGCTGGTGGGGCCGCTGCGTCACCAGCAGACGGGCGCCACTGGTGCGCAGGATGTGGGCCACCTCTTCCCGGCGGTAACGGGTGTTGACCGCCGCCACCGTGGCGCCGATGCGTGCGGCCGCCATCAGCAGCGCCAGCCATTCAACCCGGTTCACCAGCCAGACGGCCACCCGGTCCCCGGGCCCGATACCCGCGGCACGCAACCAGGCCGTCATGCACTGCACCTGCTGCGCCAGCGCCGCCACCGTGGTGACGCCCTCGCCGTGCACAAAGGCCGGAGCCTGCGGGTCGGCCGCCAGGCGGGTCTGCATCAGCGCAGAAAAACGTAAATCCGACACGGTCTGGGCTCCTCCGGGAACAACGGGCTTCGTGGGCAATCACGCTTCCGTGCTTTTTGGTGCAAGGAGAGCATCGATCGCGATTCTGCTCGATTGTTTCAGTAGAGCGTCCCGTCAGGAAGACGGTCGGATCACAATGGATTGGTGCTTAATTCACATCAATCATTCGGGTTTGCACCAACCATCCCCATCACTCCATCCCGCTTTGCTGCAGCGCCCACATGCTGGCATAGCGCCCGTCCAGTGCCAGCAGCTCGCCGTGCGTGCCGCGCTCGACGATCTGGCCGGCGTCCATCACCAGGATCTGGTGCGCATCGACCACGGTAGAGAGACGGTGGGCAATGAGCAGCGTGGTGCGGTTGCGCGCGGCGCTTTGCAGTTCGGCCTGGATGGCGCGCTCGTTGGCCGAATCCAGCGCACTGGTAGCTTCATCGAAGATCAGCACCGGCGGGTTCTTCAGCAAGGTGCGCGCAATGGCCACGCGCTGTTTCTCACCGCCCGACAGCTTCAGGCCGCGCTCGCCCACTTGGGTGGCGTAGCCCTTGGGCGTGGCGGTGATGAAGTCGTGGATGCGTGCCGCGCGGGCGGCTTCCTCGATCTCGGCCTGGCTGGCGCCGGGGCGGCCGTAGCCGATGTTGTAGGCCACGGTGTCGTTGAACAGCACGGTGTCCTGCGGCACGATGCCGATGGCCTGGCGCAGGCTGGCCTGCGTCACGTCGCGGATTTCCTGCCCGGCCATGGTGATGCGGCCCTGCTGGATGTCGTAGAAGCGAAACAGCAGCCGCGCCAGCGTGGACTTGCCCGAGCCCGAAGGGCCGACCACTGCCACCGTCTTGCCCGCCGGAATCTCGAAGCTGATGCCCTTGAGGATGGGCCGGGCCGGGTCGTAGGCAAACTGCACGTTCTCAAAGCGCACCGTGGGCTGCGCCAGCCCCACGAGCGGCTGCGCGCCGGGGGCGTCGGCCACCTCACGCTCACGGTCCATGAGGGTGAACATCTTGTCCAGGTCGGTCAGGCTCTGCTTGATCTCGCGGTAGATCACGCCCAGGAAGTTCAGCGGGATGTAGAGCTGGATCATGAAGGCGTTGACCATGACCAGGTCGCCCAGCGTCATGCGGCCATCGACCACGCCCTGCGTGGCGCGCCAGAGCATGGCCACCAAGCCGGTGGCGATGATGAGCTGCTGGCCGGTGTTGAGCAGCGAGAGCGAGCTTTGCGCCTTCAGGCGCGCGGCGCGCAGGCGCTGCAGGCTTTCGTCGTAGCGGCGGGCCTCAAAACTTTCGTTGTTGAAGTATTTGACGGTTTCGTAGTTGAGCAGCGAATCCACCGCCTTGCTGTGCGCGGCCGAATCGAACTCGTTGGCCTGGCGGCGGAACTGGGTGCGCCACTCGGTCAGCAGCACCGTGAAGGCGATGTAGCAGGCCAGCGCGGCCAGCGTGATCCAGGCAAACCAGGCGTCGAACTTGACGGCCAGCACCGTGAGCACCATGGCCACCTCGATCAGCGTGGCGCCGATGTTGAACAGCGTGAACGAGATCAGCGACTCGATGCCGCGCACGCCGCGTTCGATGTCGCGTGTCATGCCGCCGGTCTGGCGCTCCAGGTGAAAGCGCAGGCTCAGCGCGTGCAGGTGCTCGAAGGTCTGCAAGGCAATCGAGCGCGCCGCGCCCTGCGTGGCCTTGGCAAACACCAGTTCGCGCAACTCGGTGAACAGCGAGGTGGACAGGCGCAGCAGCCCGTAGGCCAGCAGCAGCCCGGCCGGCACCACCAGCACGGCGGCCGGATCGCCGGGCCTGAGCGCCATGGCATCGACCAGGTTCTTGAGCAGCACCGGCACGCCCACGTTGGCAACCTTGGCGCCCACCATGAACACGATGGCCAGAACGACACGCCCCTTGTACTGCCACAGATACGGCAGAAGGCGTGAGAGCGTGGCCCAGTCAGAGCGTTTGTGCGCGGGGTCGTTCGGAGAAGGAGGGGGAGAAGAATCGCCGTGGTGGCGCATAGGGGACAATTCCGGGGGTTGCTTGTTTTCACCCCGATTGTGCCCATGCCTGATGTGCCCCACCTCCCCGCACCCGCCTTGCCCTCCAGCCATGAACTGGTACTGAAGGTCATTCCCATGCCCGCCGACAGCAACGCCAACGGCGATATCTTCGGCGGCTGGGTGATGGCGCAGGTCGATCTGGCCGGTTCGGTGCTGCCCGCGCGCTATATCCAGGGCCGCATGGCGACCGTGGCGGTGAACGAGTTCATCTTCAAGCAACCGGTGCGGGTGGGCGACATCCTGTCCTTCTTCGCCGCCGTCACGCGCATTGGCCGCACCTCCATCACGGTGGAGGTGGAGGTGTATGCCGAACGCTTCTCGGACCAGGGCCGATACCTGAAGGTGACCGAAGCGCGCCTGACCTATGTGGCCATCGACGCCGAAGGCCGGCCGCGCCCGGTGCCGGTGCCTGCCTGAGCACGGCGATCAGGCCACCGGCGCAATGGCCATGCCCCTCCTGTGCCTGCGGGCCATGGCCAGGCAGACGAGATCCCGTTTCAGCTGCGCTTCAGGCCAGCGCCACAGCCGACACCGGCGCTTCCATGGGCCGCGCTCCGGCCGCGGGGCGGGCACTGGTGGCGGTGCCCACGCCCACCTCGATTTCGCCCGACAGCTGGCCGCCCTCTTCCACCACCAGCTTGCCATAGCGGATTTTTCCGCTGACCTTGCCGGTGGCAAAGACGACGAGCTTGTCGCGCACGGTGAGCGTGCCATTGAACTCGCCGCGGATTTCGGCGATGTCGATGTCGGCCGAGCCACGGAACGCGCCCTGCTCGGCAATCTGGATGACCCGCGAATCCATGGTGGCTTCCACCGTGCCTTCCACCACCAGGGTGTCGCAATCGGTGATCTCTACCCCCTTGAGCTTGATGTTGGGGCCCACGGTGAGCTTGCTGCCACTGCTTTCTGCCGGCGCCTTGGCGGCAGCGGCTGCAACCGCTGCGCTGGCACTGGGTGCCACGCTGTTCACGGTGCTGGGGGTGACCGTGTTGTGGCGGGGCTGGAAGGTTTCAGTTTCGCGCTTGCCAAAAAAGGGGTTCTGCACAGCCATCGGATCTCCTTGAAAAGAAGGCATCGTAGGAGTGCAGGGACATTGCACCTTGGCGTCTTGCGCAAGATCGGTAACCAAATCGTTCGCTGGTTGCATGCACTTGCATCACTTGCATGGACACACCAGATCGGGCGCGTTCAGGACACGATATAGGCGGCGGCGGCCGCGGACATGAGCACGCCATCGGGCCCCAAAAATTCCATGCGCGTGGTGGCCACGCGCGAGCCAAGGCGCAGCACCTCGGCGCGCAACTCGAAATGGCTGCCGATGCCCGGCCGCAGATAGTCCACGCGCAGATCAATGGTGCCCAGCCGGGCAAAGCGGTGCAGGCGCTGTTCGGGCGTTTCGTCCATGTGCTTGGCGCCAATGGCGGCCATCACGGCCAGCCCCCCCATGGCATCGAGGCCCGCGCTGATCACGCCGCCGTGGATGCGGTTGTAGGCGAAGTGCCCGACCAGCTCGGGTTTCATGTCGATGCGGGCCACCACACACTCGGGCGCGAGACTGACCACCTGGAGGCCCAGCACCTGGTTGAAGACAATCTTTTCCTCAAAAATGGTTTTCACGCCAGCAATGAACTCGGGCTCGAACCCGACGGGTGTTGCTATGGTTTCTGTCATCGGTGTCCCTGGGGCGGCGGGCGCAGCACTGGTTTCAGCAATGGCTGAAGTCTGGCTTGCGTTTTTAACGAAAACACTCGGGCTGCCACGCATCCCGGTCGCCTGTGGCGACACCAGACCTCAGCACTTGCTGAAGTCTGGCTTGCGTTTTTCCATGAAAGCGCCAAAGGCTTCGCGCGCTGCGGGCTCGCGCAGCATGCGGCCAAAGCTGGCGCCTTCTTCGGCCATCACGGCCAGCACCTGGGGGGCCTGGCCTTTTTTCATGAGGCGCTTGGTCTCGATCAGCGCCGACAGCGGCTTGGCGGCCAGCTTGCGCGCCTGTGCCTGCGCCACGCCATTGCATTCCGTGGGGGGCACCACGCGGTTGACCAGGCCCACTTCGAGCGCCGCCTCGGCCATGAAGGGTTCGCCCAGCAGCAGCGCTTCGGCGGCGCGGTGGTAGCCCAGCATCTGCGGCACCAGCAGGCTCGATGCGGCCTCGGGGCACAGGCCCAGGTTGACGAACGGCATGGAGAACGCGGCGTTGTCGCCCGCATAGACCAGATCGCAGTGGAACAGCAAGGTGGTACCGATGCCCACCGCCGGGCCGCAGACCGCTGCAATCACGGGCTTGGGAAAAGCGGCCAGGCCGCGCAGGAAGCGGAACACGGGCGAATCCTGGGTGGCGGGCGGCTGCTGCAGAAAATCACCAATGTCATTGCCGGCGCTGAATACCGCCACGTCGCCCTGGAACACCACCGCGCGCACGCTGGCGTCCGCCTCGGCAGCAACCAGCGCATCGGCCATGGCGGCATACATGGTGGTGGTGATGGAGTTTTTCTTGTCCACGCGGTTGAAGGTGATGGTGGTCACGCCCGCTTCGGTGTGCACGAGGATGTCTTGGGTGGCTTCGGTCATGGTGGGTCTGGGGGTTGTGAAGGGAAATGGGGGCGACACAGTGCCCGCTGCTTATTCCTTGTAGTAAACGATCTGGTGGCTGGTGGCCAGCATGGTGCCCGCCTCGTTCCACAGCTGCACGGTCTGGTCAAAAAAGCCGTTGCGAAACTCCTGCCCGCGCGCCTGGCCCAGCAGGTAGCCCATGCCGGTTTGCAGCAACTGCTCGGCGCTGGCGTGAAAGTACACCGTGATGGACACGGTGCCCGCAGGCACGCGGCGCGCACGGCGCAACCAGACACGGGGAAAGAACACATCGGCCAGCGCCGCCAGCGCGCAAAAGTCGAGCGGACGCGGGGGTGCATCGCGCATCCACAGCTGGGTCAGGCTGTGGTCGCCGCTGCCATCCCAGGCGCGCGGCAGCGTTCCGGTCACGGGTCGCATCTCATAGCGGCTGAGCCACTCCGAACCAAAGCCCGGTGGAATGGCGGGCAGGTCCGCCGGCTGCGGCACGTCGGGCATGGGCACATCGCCCGCGCTCCAGGTCTCGCGGCGCACGGCCGTCACGGCGGTGGCGGTGGTGGTGACCACCTGGGCACCCTCGGCATCGGCCTGCAGGATCGACAGCGTCCAGTGCTGGGTAGAGCGGTTGGTGCGCACCGGCGTGGCCTGCACGGTGAAAGGCCCCGCCACCAGGGCACCGGCGTAGTTGACGGTGAGCGACAACGGGTCGCCCAGCCGCGCCGGGTGCTGCATGACGGCCTGCAGCAACGTGGCTGCGGTGATGCCGCCAAAGGGGCCCACCATGTTCCAGTAGCCCGCATGGGTCTGGCCCTGGTACAGACCCGGGGTAGAAGACGGCGCCAGCGTCAGCGCTTCGTCCAGGGGATGGATTTGGGAAGAAGTCATGCTGCGAGTGTGCCGCCAAATGGATGGCTATGCGGTCGTACCGGTGACTGCCGCAGCCGATGGCGCTGTGGCGCGCGGGAGACTCGCCAGCAATGCTGCCGCACGCGGCCAGAGGCTGGACTGAAACTGCGCGCGAAAAAACCCGAAATGCCCGATGCGCCGCACCTGCAGCTCGGCCGGGGTGATGCGCTCCACCCGGCGCTCGGTGTTGGCGTACAGATTGAGCAGGTTGTGCGTGCCGCGCAAGGTCATGAGCTCGTCATCGGCCATGGACAGCGCCAGCACCGGAAACCGCACCGCCCCATAGCTTTGCGCCACGGCCGGGCCTTCCGCGCCCACGCTGTAGCGAGGGTTCAGGCACCAGCGGCGCCACTGCAGGATCACCCCTGCCGGCAAGTCGCCCACCTTCCTGAGCGCACGCCCCGGAAAGTAGCCGCACAGCCGCGTGGCCAGCGGCACCAGCACCCACCAGAAATACGGAACGACGCGCCTGAGCCTGGGTGCGTTGTCGCGCCAGTAGCCACTGCCAGCGGCCACGCTCAGCAGGCCATCGACCTGCTCGGGTTTCTGGAGCAGGCCTGGCAGCTGGGCCCCCAGGCTGTGCCCCAGCAGAAACAGCGGCTGCGAGGGCAGCGCCGCCTTGGCCTTTGAGAACGTGTTCACGATCTGAGATCACGGCCTCGTAATCCTGCGCCCAGTCAAACAGATCGGCCTTCACATCGCGCAGGGCCCCCTGCAGAGAATCGCCATGGCCCCGGTAATCAAAGGTGGTGACCCGATACCCCTGCTGGGCCATCCACAGGGCAAAGGCCTCGTAGAACGACTGCCGCACCCCCATGGCGCCGCCGATGACGACGCTGGCACGGGCCGCGCCCTCGGGCTCGTACACACGCAGCGCCAGGGGCACTGCGTCCGTGACCTGCAAGGTCTGCTGGTTCATCTGTGTCTCCTGGCATCGAACCGGTCTGCACCGGTTGGAAAAGAAAACGCTCCCCGTACCCGGCTTCGACAGGCTCAGCCCGAACGGCGATGAAAAACTGTGCTCAGAGGCATCTGTCTTCATACCCCACCCTCAAGGGCGTAGCGAGCGGGATCAGCTGCTAGGCGGACGGAGCACAGGAACCGGAACGTACTTGCTGTACGTGAGGATTCCGCGCACCGCCCAACGACGCAGATGGCCCGCTCGGTAGCCAGCCAACTCACACCGATTCAAAAATGCCGGCGGCGCCTTGGCCCATGCCTACACACATGGTCACCATGCCGTACTTGAGCTTGTTGCGCTTCAGCGCATGCACCACCGTCGCCGACCGGATCGCTCCCGTCGCCCCCAGCGGATGCCCCAGCGCAATCGCGCCCCCCATCGGGTTCACCTTGGAAGGGTCCAGCCCCAGCGTGTTCATCACCGCCAGCGACTGCGCCGCAAACGCTTCGTTCAACTCGAACCAGTCAATGTCCTGCTGGTTCAGCCCCGCGTAGCGCAGCGCGGCGGGAATGGCTTCGATAGGGCCGATCCCCATGATGTGCGGAGGCACGCCCTTGGCGGCGTAGCTCACGAAACGCGCCAGGGGCGTGAGGCCAAACCGCTTCACTGCCGACTCGCTGGCCAGGATCAGCGCACCGGCGCCATCGCTGGTCTGCGAGCTGTTGCCCGCCGTGACCGAGCCGCGCGCGGCAAACACCGTGCGCAGCTTGGCCAGGCCTTCGAGCGACGTGTCAGCGCGCGCGCCTTCGTCCAGGCCCACGGTGCGTGTGGTGGCCATCGACTCGCCGGTTTCGAGGTTGGCCGTGCGGTCGGTCACCTCGATGGGCGTGATCTCGTCGGCAAAGTAGCCGGCCTTTTGCGCAGCCAGGGCCTTCAGGTGCGACTGCAGCGCAAACGCGTCCTGCGCTTCGCGGCTCACCTTCCACTGCTGCGCCACCTTCTCGGCCGTGAGGCCCATGCCGTAGGCAATGCCCACATCGCCTTCGCGCTCGAAAATGCTGGGCGACAGGCTGGGGCTGTTGCCCATCATGGGCACCATGCTCATGCTTTCTACCCCGGCGGCGATCATCACCTCGGCCTCGCCCACGCGGATGCGGTCGGCGGCCATCTGCACGGCCGACAGGCCCGATGCGCAGAAACGGTTGACGGTGATGCCGCCCACGCTGGTGGGCAGGCCGGCCAGCACGGCGCCAATGCGCGCCACGTTCAGGCCCTGCTGCGCTTCCGGAATGGCGCAGCCACAGATGATGTCTTCAATCGCTGCAGGGTCCAGGCCCGGCGCAGCCGCCAGCGCGGCCTTGAGGGTGGTGGCCAGCAGATCATCGGGGCGCATGTTGCGAAAGAAGCCGCGGTGCGAGCGCCCGATGGGCGTGCGCGTGGCCGCGACGATGTAGGCTTCCTGGATGGGTTGGGCCATGGGATAACTCCTTCAATTCTTGGCGGGGCGGCTGGCTGGAACCCAGGCCCACGTAAAAACACATTCGACCGGCTCCACGCCGGCTTCGTCGGTCACGGTGACCGCAACCTCCACCTCACCCTTGTCGCTGGCCTGCAGGGCAGCACGCTGCGCGGGCGTGAGCGTGGCCACGGCCTTGAGGCCACCCGTGGCGCGCTTCCTGAACGCCATGCTGAACTCCTTGGCCAGCGGCGTGCAGTCATCGCGCACATTCATGCCCACCACCATGCCAGTGGCCGTTTCGGCCAGCAGGTTCATGGCCGAGGCATGCACCCCTCCAATGTGGTTTTGCACGCGGTGCGTGTTGGCCAGGCGCACCTCCACCCGCTCGGGCGTCAGCGACACGAACTGCACCCCGGCCGTTCCGGTGAAGGGCACGGCGCGGCGCAGGATGATGTTCTGCACGAAGCCGCGCAGGAAGGCGGGTGCCTCGTCCAGGCGCATCAGCGAGCGCTGCAGTTGGTTGGGGGCGTGTTCGCTCATGGTGATGGTGGCCAATCAATTTCTCACCGGTTTGCCCGTCGAGAGCATGCCCAGGATGCGCTCCTGCGTCTTGGGGTGCTCGATGAGCGCGCAGAAGGCCTTGCGCTCCAGCGCCATCAGGTACTCCTCGCTCACCAGCGTGCCCGCATCCACGTCGCCGCCGCAGACCACTTCGGCGATCAGGCTGGCGATGTGGAAGTCGTGCTGGCTGATGAAGCCGCCGTCACGCATGTTGACCAGCGAGCCCTTGATGGTGGCGATGCCGCTGCGGCCCGCCACGGGGAACAGGCGCTTGTGCGGGGCGCGCCAGCCGCCGTTGGCCAGGGCCTTGGCCTCGTTGATGGCCACGAACAGCAGCTCGTCCTTGTGCGGCACGATCACGTCGCTGTGCAACACATAGCCCAGCTTGCGCGATTCGAGCGCGCTGGTGCCCACCTTGGCCATGGCGGCGGCGGTGAAGCCTTCGGTCAGGAAGGGCAGCAAGTCCTTGCCGGTCGAGGCCTCGGCATTCTCGGCCGCACGGCGGGCGATGTAGGTCAGGCCGCCAGCGCCGGGCACCAGGCCCACACCCACTTCGACCAGGCCGATGTAGCTTTCCATGTGCACCACGCGGCGGGCCGAGTGCACGGCCAGCTCGCAGCCACCGCCCAGCGCCATGCCGCGCACGGCAGAGACCACGGGCACGTTGGCGTAACGCAGGCGCAGCATGGTCTGCTGCATTTCGTGCTCGGCCCCTTCGACCGCGCTCACGCCGGCGATCATGAAGGCGGGCAGCATGGCCTGCAGGTCGGCGCCCACGCTGAAGGGCTCGTCGCCCGACCAGATCACCACGCCCTGGAAGTCCTTCTCGGCCATCTCGACCGCCAGGTTCAGGCCCTCGCACACGTCGGGGCTGATGGCGTGCATCTTGGTCTTGATGCTGGCGATGAGCACCCCGCTACCGGAGGGGCGGTCATCGCCGTCCAGCGTCCACAGGCGGATGGCGTCGTCTTCGTGCAGCGTCTTGCCAGCGGTCTTGTAGTCGGGCAAGGCTTCGCCCAGCAGTTTTTCAGGAAAATGCTGCCTGGTGTACATGGGCAAAGCGCGACGCGCTACGAATTTGGAAGCAGATGCACTCCACGAACCCTGCGCGGTATGCACGCCGCCGGCCTCGGCCACGGGGCCCTTGAACACCCACTCGGGCAGCGGCACCTTGCTGAGCGCTTTGCCTGCATCGATATCTTCCTGGATCATCTTCGCCACATCGAGCCAACCGGCTTCCTGCCACAGCTCGAACGGGCCCTGCTGCATGCCAAAGCCCCAGCGCAGGCACAAGTCCACATCGCGGGCGTTGTCGGCAATGGTGCCCAGGTGCACCGCAGCGTAGTGAAAGCTGTTGCGCAGAATGGCCCAGAGGAACTGGCCCTGCGCGCCTTCGGCATTGCGCAACAGCTTCAGGCGCTGTGCGGCAGGCTTCTTGAGCATGCGTCCATACACCTCGTCGGCCTTCTGACCGCCGGGCACGTAGTCTTCCGCCTCCAGATCGAAGCGCAGCACGTCACGGCCCACCTTCTTGTAGAAACCGGCCTGGGTTTTCTGGCCCAGGTGACCCAGCTCCAGCAGCTTTTTCAGCACGGCGGGCGTTTCAAAGCTGGCGTAGAACGGGTCGCTCTGCTCGTCCAGGTTGTCCTGCAGCGTCTTGATGACGTGGGCCATGGTGTCCAGGCCCACCACGTCGGCGGTGCGGAAGGTCCCGCTGCTGGCGCGGCCCAGCTTCTTGCCCGTGAGGTCGTCCACCACGTCAAAGGTCAGGCCGAAATTCTCGACTTCCTTCATGGTGGCCAGCATGCCGGCGATGCCCACGCGGTTGGCGATGAAATTGGGCGTGTCGTGCGCGCGCACCACACCCTTGCCCAGGCCGCTGGTCACAAAGGCTTCGAGCTGGTCGAGCACTTCGGGGGCGGTGGTGGGGGTGTCGATCAGCTCCACCAGCGTCATGTAGCGCGGTGGGTTGAAGAAGTGGATGCCGCAAAAACGCGGCTGGATGTTCTCGGGCAGTGCCTCGGACAGCCTGGTGATCGACAGGCCCGAAGTGTTGGACGCCACGATGGCGTGCGGTGCCACGAACGGCGCGATCTTCTTGTACAGGTCGAGCTTCCAGTCCATGCGCTCGGCGATGGCCTCGATGATGAGGTCGCAGCCACGCAATTGCTCCAGGTGCTCTTCGTAGTTGGCCTGGCCGATCAGGGCGGCGTCGTCGGCCACGCCCAGCGGCGCGGGCTTGAGCTTCTGGAGGTTGTCGATGGCGCGGGTGACGATGCCGTTCTTGGCGCCTTCCTTGGCGGGAAGGTCAAACAGCACCACCGGCACCTTCACATTGACGAGGTGGGCCGCGATCTGCGCACCCATCACGCCCGCGCCGAGGACGGCGACTTTCTTGACTTGGAATCTTGACATCGGTATTTCTCCAGAAGGGCGGCGGCTGGCGCCCTGCCCTCGTTTTTGTGTGCACCGCACCAGGGCACGGTGCACACGGTGTTGTCGTCTTTACGGCACCCGGATCCAGGTCTGCGTGCGACCAAAGGGGCCGATGGAGCCGCGCACTTCGAGCTTTTTGCCGCCCTCGATGGGCGTCAGGCGCAGCGTGTAGTTGCGGCCGTTCTCGGGGTCGAGAATCTTGCCGCCCTCCCACACATCCTTGCCCTCGGCCTTTTTGGCGTTGCGGATGATCTCCAGGCCCAGCAGCGGCTTGTCCTTGCGGTCGTCGCTGCATTCCTTGCACAGGTCGTCGGGCCTGGCGTCCTTGGCCAGGCGCTTTTCGAGCACGCCAGACAGTGCGCCACCGTTGTCACGGATGCGGATTTCCGCCTTGGCCTCACCGGTCTTGTCGTCGATGTTGCGCCACAGGCCCTCGGGCGTCATCTGCGCCCATGCGGGCACCGCAGACGCTACCAACACAATAGCTGCTACCGCTTTATACATAGAGGCTCCAGTGCCAAAAGACTTGAAATCCGCCCTGCCTGCCGGTCAGGCCAGGGCCAGATCGGTGTCCATCAGCACCTGGCTGCCCGCACGCGCCGTGCGCATGAGCGTGGCGGTCTCGGGGAACAGCTTGGCGAAGTAAAAGCGTGCCGTCTGCAGCTTGGCCGGGTAGAACGGGTCGTTGCTGCCGGCGGCTATCTCGCGCAGTGCCACCTGGGCCATGCGGGCGAAGAAGTAGCCAAACACCAGGTGGCCGGCCACGCGCAGGTAGTCCACGGCGGCGGCGCCCACTTCGTCGGGGTTCTGCAGGCCCTTGAAACCGATCTCGGTGGTGAACTTGGTCATCTGGTCGCCGAGGTAGGCGATGGGGTTGATGAACTCGGCCATCTTTTCGTTGACGCCCTCTTCTTCCACCAGCTGGCCCACCAGCTTGCCAAACTTCTTGAGCGAGGCGCCGTTGTTGCCCAGGATCTTGCGGCCCAGCAGGTCCAGTGACTGGATGGTGTTGGTGCCTTCGTAGATCATGTTGATGCGCGCGTCGCGCACATGCTGCTCCATGCCCCATTCCTTGATGTAGCCGTGGCCGCCAAAAACCTGCTGGCACATCACGGTGGCTTCAAAGCCGTTGTCGGTGATGAAGGCCTTGACGATGGGGGTCAGCAGGGCCAGCATTTCGCCGGAGTCCTTGCGCACCTTCTCATCGGGGTGGCTCAGTTCCTTGTCCAGCAGCACGGCGCAAAAGCACTGCAGCGCACGGGCGCCTTCGGCGTAGGCCTTGGCGGTGAGCAGCATCTTGCGCACGTCGGGGTGCACGATGATGGGGTCGGCCGGCTTGTCCTTGGCCTTGGTGCCCGACAGGCTGCGCATCTGGATGCGGTCCTTGGCGTAGGCCAGCGCGTTCTGAAAGGCTACTTCGGTCAGGCCCAGCGACTGGTTGCCCACGCCCAGGCGGGCGGCGTTCATCATCACGAACATGGCGGCCAGGCCCTTGTGCGGCTGGCCCACCAGGGTGCCGGTGGCGCCGTCGATCACGATCTGCGCCGTGGCGTTGCCGTGGATGCCCATCTTGTGCTCCAGGCCGCCGCAGTAAATCGCGTTGCGCTCGCCCAGGCTGCCATCGGCATTCACCTGGAACTTGGGCACCACGAACAGGCTGATGCCCTTGCTGCCCGCGGGCGCATCGGGCAGGCGGGCCAGCACCAGGTGCACGATGTTGCGGGCCATGTCGTGCTCGCCGGCCGAGATGAAGATCTTGGCGCCGGTGATCTTGTAGGTGCCGTCGGGCTGGGGTTCGGCCTTGGTGCGCAGCAGGCCCAGGTCGGTGCCGCAGTGGGGTTCGGTCAGGCACATGGTGCCGGTCCACTCGCCGCTGGTGAGCTTGGGCAGGTAGATCTTCTTTTGCGCTTCGGTGCCGTGGGCGTGCAGGCACTCATACGCGCCGTGCGAGAGGCCGGGGTACATGGTCCAGGCCTGGTTGGCCGAGTTCAGCATTTCATAGAAGCACTGGTTCACCACGAACGGCAGGCCCTGTCCGCCGTACGCGGGGTCGCAGGAGAGTGCCGCCCAGCCGCCTTCGACGTACTTGGCGTAGGCTTCCTTGAAGCCCTGGGGCGTGGTCACTTCATGGGTGGTCTTGTCGAGCGTGCAGCCTTCGGTGTCGCCGCTGATGTTGATCGGGAAAGCCACCTCGGCGGCAAACTTGCCGCCTTCTTCGAGCACGGCGTTGATGGTGTCCACATCCACGTCGGCATGCGGCGGCAGCGCCTTCAATTCATCACTGACCTTGAGCACTTCGTGCATGACGAATTGCATGTCGCGCAGGGGCGGCGTGTAGGTAGGCATGGGTTTACTCCTTGGTGGTTTGGGTGGAAACGGAGCGACCCGTGGCAACAGCCGGTTGGCTGCAGCGGGCCAGAATGTTGTTGAACCCCGTGATGGCGCGATCGATGGCCCCCGGGGTTTGCAGAAAACGCGCCTCGTAGTGCAGCGCCAGGATGAGGCCGTGGATTTCAAACAGCATCTGCTCGGGGCTCACCTCGTCGCGCAACTGGCCCAGCTCCTTGCAGTATTCGATGGCGCGCTGCATGGCGGCCAGCCAGGTGAGCACCGAATTGACCAGCGCATCGCGCACCAGCCCGGTACGGTCGCCAAACTCGATGGCGCCGCTGATGTAGATGCAGCCCGAATCGATCTCGATCGAGGTGCGCTTCATCCAGTTGTCGAACAGGGCCCGCAGGCGTGGCACGCCGCGCGGTGCGGTCATGGCCGGATAGAAAACCTCTTGCTCGAAGCGGGTGTGGTATTCGCGGATGACCGAGATCTGCAACTCTTCGCGCGAGCCGAAATGGGCAAAGACACCCGACTTGCTCATGCCGGTGATATCCGCCAGCGCACCGATCGACAGCCCTTCCAGGCCAATGTGGGTGGCCAGGCCCAGGGCGGCCTCCACGATGATGGCCTTGGTTTGCTGGCCTTTTTGCAAGGCGCGGCCCGTGCCGCTGGCAGCGCGCGGGATACGGGTGACCTGACGGGAATTGGTAGGTGAAGGCATATGCAAAATAAAACGAACGTTCGTGCTATTTTGCAGCATTTTTGAGGGCGAACCCAAAGCCCCCCAAAAGAATTGGGGCTTATTTCTGCGGCCGTTGTTCGCACGCCACCGGCCGCCACTGCCCGATGTGGCCGCCAGAGGTGGCCAAGGTGCAGCTGCCGGCCTATGCCGTCACAGCATCAGCGCAAGACTAGCGTCCAGATGTTCGGTTGGCAATCGCCGGAAACCCGAACGGGCATAGCGCTGCAAGCGGCCCAGCGTGAAGGCAGTCAGCACACTGGCCGCCACCTGGGCATCCACCGTGGGCGTGGTGGAGCCCGCCGTGCCCGCTGCCGCGCGCAGGCACTGGCGCAGCGAGGATTCGATGCGCTCGAAGAACTGGTTCATGCGCTGCTGCAGGCGCTCGTGCTCCAGCACCAGCGCATCGCCCACCATCACCCGCACCAGGCCCGGATTGCGCTCGCCAAACTGCAGCAGCAGCGCCACCACGCGCGCCGCCTGGTGGGCACCGCCTTCAACGGGTTGCCCACCATCGGCCAGGTCGCGCCCGACGATCTGCGTCACCCGCGTGAACACGGTCTGCTCGATGAAATCGATCAGGCCCTCGAACATCTGCGCCTTGCTGGCGAAGTGGCGGTAAAGGGCCGCCTCGCTGACCGACAGGCGCGCCGCCAGCGCCGCCGTGGTGATGCGCTCGGCCCCGGGCTGCTCCAGCATCCCGGCCAGTGCCTGCAGGATCTGCGCCCGGCGCTCGCCGGGCTTGGGCCGCTTGCGCGCAGCAGGGCCGTCGCCGGCATCGGCAGTGCTGACTGGCTCGGGGGTGGGCGAAAGTTCAGACATGCAGTAAATGAGAAGTGGGGGCACCAGTCCCGGGCACGCAGCCCACGCACCGGGGCGCGCAAGGCAGGCAATCCATGGGGTGGGCAAGTGCGTAAATCATGTATGGAAATGATTCTCGCACAGGCATTCCACGGTGCCGGCAAGCCCGGCAACGTGGCCATTCAGGCGCCAACGACCGGCGGCTGGGGCGGAAACACCACCGTGACCACCAGCCCACGCCCTTGCGCGCCAGTTCCCAGGGCCAGCGCCGCGTGGTGCACGCGGGCAATCTCATCGGCAATGGCGAGCCCCAGGCCGGTGCCCTCGCCCACCGTGCCGGGCACGCGGTAAAAGCGCTGCATCACGCGCCCGCGCTCGGCCTCGGGGACACCGGGGCCATCGTCTTCCACCTGCAGGAACACCCGGTGCAGCCCCATGGCATGGCGCACGCCGCAGCGAATGGTGACCACACCGCCAGCCGGCGTGTACTTGATGGCGTTGTCCACCAGATTGGAGAGCAGCTCGCGCAGCAACCAGTCATGGCCGGCGACATGCGCAGACTGCACATCGAGCCCCAAATCCAGCCCCTTGCCGGTGGCGGCATCAAGAAAGGATTCGAGCAGGGCTTCGCACAGGTCCTTCAGGTCCACGCGCTGGGACGGCTGGGCATCCAGGCTGCGCGCATCGGCCCGCGACAGGGCCAGCAACTGGTGCGCCAGCTGCGAGGTGCGGCGCGTTGCGTGGCGCAGCTTTTCGATCTGCTCAACGCCTAGAACAATAGCGCCTGGCGCCTGCCCATCCTGCGCTGGCGGGTGCTTTTTATCAAAATTCAACGGCAGGGGTGCCGGCACGGAGGCGCGGGCCATCATGGCCCATGCCTCCACCTGGGCCTGCAAACCGGCCAGCGGAGTGCGCAGCTGGTGGGCCGCATCGGCCACAAAGCGGCGCTGTCCTTCGGCCTGCGCGTTCACCAAGGCAAACAGGCGATTCAGCGAGTGCACCAGGGGCCGCACCTCGGCGGGCGATGCGGCTTCGTCGATCGGGCTCAGGTCGCGCGGCGAACGGCGCTCCACTGCGTCGGCCAGGTCCACCAGCGGCTTGAAGGCCCGCCGCACCGCCCAGTGAATGGCCAGCCCCGCCGCCGCCACCAGCACCAGATTGGGCAGCAACACCCGCAGCAGCAGCTGCTGCGCCCATTGCTGGCGCGGGTCGGACCCATCGGCCAGCGCCACCACCAGCTCGCCCGCCCCCGTGCGCCCGCGCTGCACCGCCACGCGGTAGGTGACGCCGCCATATTCCACGCTGTGGAACTCGGGCGCCTGCGTGGAGGGCACGGCCGCCTGCACCCAGGCATCGCCCAGCAACAGGCGGCCGGAGGTGTCGCGCACGCTGTAGGCCGCGTAGCCTGGGTGCTGGCGCAAAAAGTCCTCCACCGGCGGCGCCAGCAGCAGCAAGGGCGGTTCGCTGTCGCGGATGGGCGGGGCCAGCACGGAATCGGCCAGCGCCGGCAGCAGGCGCAGCAGGCGCTGGTCGTGCCGTTCTGCGGCCTCGTCCGCCGAGCGGTAGTCGAGCCAGACACCCACCAGCGCCAGCGCCAGCAGGGGCAGCACCAGCAGCAGCAGCAGCCGGTTGCGCAGATCGGAAGTCATCGCGCGAAGTCGGGGCCGCTGCATGGTGGAGCCCGGGATTACTGCGCGTGCAATTCCAGCCGGTAGCCAAAGCCACGAATCGAGCGCAGGGCCACGCCATGCGGCTCCAGCTTGCCGCGCAGCCGCGACACATAGACCTCGACGGCGTTGGGTGTGATTTCCTTGTCCCAGCCGGTCAGCGCCTGCAGCAGCTTGTCCTTGCTGGCCGGCTTGGGGGCGTGGATGAGCAGGTATTCCAGCACCGTCCATTCCCGCGGGCCGAGATCGATCACCTGTTCGGCATCGTCTGTCCGGATGCTGGCGCGGCGCCCGGCCGTGTCCAGCTCCAGCGGGCCAAAGCTCAGCACCGCCGTGGTGGCGGCCTGCGAGCGGCGCAACAGCGCCCGCAAACGCGCCAGCAGCTCGGGCAACTCAAACGGTTTGACCATGTAGTCGTCGGCCCCCCAATCCAGCCCCTGCACCCGGTCGTGCAAGGCATCGCGGGCCGTGAGAATCAGCACCGGCATGGCCGGGCTGGCCATGCCGGGGCGGCGCAGGCGGCGGGTCAGCTCCAGCCCATCCATGGCGGGCAGGCCGATGTCGATGATGGCGGCGTCGAACGACTCGGTGCGCAGCACCTCTTCGGCGCGCTCGCCACTGCCCACCCAGTCGACCGCATAGCCCGCGTCGGTGAGCCCCAGCTTGATGCCGCTGGCCACCATGACATCGTCTTCGACAAGCAAAAGCCGCATGTCAATGCCCCACCGCGCCGCGCACGGCTCCCGGTCCAAGCAACTGGCGCGGCCAAGGCCAGTGCACCCGTGGAACTGGCTTTGCCAGGCCACCGGGTGCGTCCCCCTCCCGAAGGAGAGGGGGAAGGCGCCAAAGGCGACTCAGGGGGAGCATTTCAATGGCTGCGGATCATGGTGCCGTAGGCCTGATCGGTCAGGATTTCCAGCAGCATGGCGTGCGGCACACGGCCGTCGATGATGTGCACGGCATTCACACCAGCCCGGGCAGCATCGAGCGCCCCCGCAATCTTGGGCAGCATGCCACCCGAAATGGTGCCGTCGGCAAACAGGGCATCGATCTCGCGCGCGGTGAGGTCGGTCAGCAGCTGGCCCGCCTTGTCCAGCACACCGGGGGTGTTGGTCAGCAGCATCAGCTTTTCCGCCTGCAGCACCGTGGCCAGCTTGCTGGCCACCACGTCGGCGTTGATGTTGTAGCTCTCGTTGTTTTCGCCAAAGCCGATCGGGCTGATGACGGGGATGAAGGCGTCGTCCTGCAAGGCCTTGACCACGCTGGGGTCGATGGACACGATGTCGCCCACCTGGCCCACGTCGTGCTCGACGCTCGGGTCCTTGCTGTCCACCATCTTGAGCTTTTGCGCGCGGATCATGCCGCCATCGCGCCCGGTCAGGCCCACGGCCTTGCCGCCGGCCTGGTTGATCAGGCCCACGATATCCTGCTGCACCTCGCCGGCCAGCACCCACTCCACCACTTCCATGGTTTCGGCGTCCGTCACGCGCATGCCCTGGATGAAATGGCCCTTCTTGCCCAGGCGGTTGAGCGCCGTCTCGATCTGCGGGCCACCCCCGTGCACCACCACCGGGTTCATGCCCACCAGCTTGAGCAGCACCACGTCTTCGGCAAAGTCGGCCTGCAGGTCGGGGTCGGTCATGGCGTTGCCGCCATACTTAATGACCATGGTCTTGCCATGGAACTTGCGGATATAGGGCAGCGCCTGCGCCAGGATTTCAGCCTTGTCGCGCGGGCCGATGTGGGACAGGTCGGGGTCGGGGGAAGGGTCGGTCATGGAAGCGGGCCATTCGGTGAAAACAATGAGGCGCAAATTGTGCCGCATCCATGGGGCCAGTCAGGCCTTGGGGCCATGGGGCTCCCGCAGCATCTGCACCAGCGCATCGCGCCACGCCAACAAGGCAGCCAGCACACCTGCCAGCACGGCCACCAGCCCAATCACCATCAGCGGGCGCGGACGCTCCGGCCGGTTGGGCACGGACGGCTGGGCGATGAACTGCGCTTGCGACAGAAAACGCGCGCTGATGGACGACATGTCTGCCGCCAGCGAGGACAGTTTTTCCCGCTGTGCCTCGGTGTTGGTCTCCTTGGAAAACCGCACGATCACATCGGCCAGCTTGAGTACGCTCTCGCTGCCACTGCGCGCCTGGACCAGCGCTGCCTGTGCGTCTGCGATGAGCGCCTTGGCAAACGCCTGCTGCTCCATTTCGCGGTCGAGTCGCTGGAGTTTTTCGCGAATATCGATCATTTCAGACTCTGCGCCCACCAGCTGCGCCACGGGCGACATGAACTTCTCGTTGTCCTTGCGCACATCCACCACCTGCTGGCTTTCACGCCGCGCAACGTCGGGATAACTGGACATGACCTTCTTCAACGCCGCCACGCGGTTCTGCGCCTGCTCGATGTCAAACTGGTACTTGAGCTTGCGCTCCAGCGCGCGGTCGGAGAACTGGCGGTTGTCCGCCGCCCAGCGGGATACCTGGTCGCGTACCGTCTCGCGCGTGGCCACGTCCTTGAAATACGCCCCCAGCCAGCCCGCCACACCGGCGGCCTGGTGGGGGTCGGGTGCCGAATAGCTCAGCTGCACACCCAGGTAGACCGAGGCCTTGCCCTCCTTGCCTTCCTTGCTGAGAAGCAGCTTTTCACGCTCTTGTTCGATCTGCAGCAAAATATCCGGCAATTGCTTGGCATCCACCTTGCTGACCTTGGGCACGGGCATAAGCCATTCGCCGCGCGGCATGTCACGCACCAGTTTTTCGACCTGGGACGGCTCCAGCCCCGGCGGCGGCACCACGCCAACATACTGCTGCACCGTGTGCCCGTCCACGGCCAATTCCGCAAATCGCTTGTATTCCGCCGTACCGATTTCCATGCTGAGCACGCCCTCGGATTTGTAGCGCAGCAGCGGGCCATAGCCCAGAGCCGCCCCAACACCCGCACCAACCACCATGGCAACCAACACGGTCGCGACTTTTTTACGCATTCTTCACTCCAAAATTTTCAGTTGACCCGATGTACAGGGCATGCACCGTTGCGGGGCCTACCCGTTCTCTTTCTCAGTGGTGGATGCACGCAAAGATTCGGGACTGTATCCATGCACCAGTTGCAGCAGGATGCTTCTCATGGTTTCCTGATCGCTCTGTATGGCGGCGTGCCGCATTTCCACCAGTATCGGTGCCAGTTGCGGCCAGGGCAGGAAGTCTTCGTGCGCCTTCATGATGCGCGCGTGGGCGGTGCCTTCGGGATTATCGCTAATGAGCAGTTCCTCATAGAGCTTCTCTCCGGGCCGCAGGCCAGTGATGCGGATTTCGATATCGCCACCAGGATGGTCTTCGTCGCACACCGTCATGCCCGACAGCTCCACCATGCGCCGCGCCAAGTCCATGATCTTGACCGGCTGCCCCATGTCCAGCAAAAACACATCACCGCCGCGCGCCATGGCGCCGGCCTGCAGCACCAGCTGGGCGGCCTCGGGAATGGTCATGAAGTAACGGGTGACTTCCGCGTGCGTCACCGTCAACGGGCCACCATCGCGCAATTGTTTGCGAAACAGGGGCACCACGCTGCCGCTGCTGCCCAGCACATTGCCAAAGCGCACCATGGAAAACAGAGTGCGGTTGCGAACCTCGGGGCTTTGCGATCCGTCGGGCAGATGAAAAACCACCGAGGCGCTGTCCGACAACGCCTGCAGCACCAGTTCGGCCATGCGCTTGGTGGCCCCCATCACGTTGGTGGGGCGCACGGCCTTGTCGGTGGACACCAGCACAAAGTGGGCCACTTCGCTTTCCATGGCCGCACGGGCCATGTTCAAGGTGCCGAACACATTGTTCAATACCCCCTCGGATGGATTGCTCTCCACCAGCGGCACATGCTTGTATGCGGCCGCGTGGTAAACGGTGGCGGGCCGGTACAGGTGGCAAATTTCCTTCAGGCGCCCAAAATTGCCGACGCTGGCGAGCAGCGGAACCAGGTCCACCGGCAACGCATGCTCGGTGCACAAACCTTCCAGCTCGCGGTGGATGGAGTAAAGGCCAAACTCGTTGTGCTCCACCAGCACCAGCTGGCGCGGTTTCTCTTGAATGATCTGGCGGCACAGCTCGCTGCCTATGCTGCCGCCGGCGCCGGTCACCAGCACGACCTTGCCAGCCAGGTTCTTGGCCAGCAACGACGAATCGGGCGGCACGGGTGGGCGCCCCAGAAGGTCCTCGACATCGAGCTCCTGAAAATCCTGCATCGTCACCCGGCCCGATGCCAAGTCGCCCATGCCGGGCAGGCTGCGCACGTGCACGTGCAGCCCACGCAACATCGCAACAATTTCATTGCGGCGCGTGCGGTCGAGCGACGGCATGGCCAGCAAAATATCGGTAACACCCATGCGCTCCACGGCATCTGCCACCTCGCCGGGCGCGATGACGTCAACGCCGTTGATACTGCGCCCCGCCTTGGCCTTGTCATCGTCGATAAAACCCAGCAGCACAAACTGGTGCGCCAGGCCCAACGCGTACGCTGTCTGGACCCCCGCATCGCCGGCCCCGTAAATCAGCAAGCGGCCCTGGGCATGGCGCGCCTTGCGGGTGCCACCCGCCAGCCAATAGCGTGCAATCGCCCGACTGCCCCCTACCAGCAGCAAAAAGAGCAGCGGCTGAATCAGGCCCACGCTGCGCGGTACCCCGTCCCACTTCAACACCAGCAGGGCGATAAAAAACAGTACCGCATAGACCCCCACGGCCCTGGCTGTGGTGAACAGCGCCGCCATGCCGGTGTAACGAAAAATGGCGCGGTACAGCCCAAAACGCACAAACAGGGGAAACGCCAGCAAGGGCGCCAGCAGGTAGACATACTTTTGCTGCAATTGCGGCAGACCCGTCTGGTCGACGCGCAAATAAAAAGCGACCCAAACCGAAAGCAACGACAGCACCAGATCGAGCGCTACCACCACCAGGCGTTTAATAGGGCGCGGCAGCGCCAGCAATGGAATCACCATGAATTTATGAATTGGCATTTCTCGACTTCTTATTTCGCGGCCACAGCCTGACCGGGTTGCAGCACCATTCCGGCCACCACCGTTACCCCGTAACCCAGAACAGACCCCGCCTGCATCCAGGCGCCGCGCCCCAGCACCGAGCCCCCCGCCATGGCCGCATTCACGCCCAGATGGCCAAAATCGTCCACCCGGCAATCGTGATCTACCACCGCACCGCAATTAACGATAACGCCTACCCCTAACTGAGCCTCTGTGCCAACGACAGCACCAGCCATGACGGCGCACCCCACGCCGATAACGGCCCGGGGTGAAACCATGGCCTGGGGGTGAACAACCGTGGCCAGCTCAAAACCTGCAGCATAGAGCCTGTGCTGCAGCGCCTCGCGCAGCCGGTTGTTTCCAATGGCCACGATGGCCGCATCGGCACAGTCACGGTATCTGTCCAGATCAGCCGTAGCGCCAAATACCGGCAAGTCCCAGACCTGCTGCAGGCCTGGCGCCGCATCGTCCACAAAGCCCGCCAATTCGTATTTGCCAGCGGCCAGCACAGCCTCTGCGACCGAGCGCCCGTGGCCACCCGCGCCCACAATCAGCAAGCGTTTCATCAGTGGAAAACCCCAACTACTCATGTAGCACTGTGCATAACCGACTCCAGACCGACATCCAGCGTCAAAAGCTCCAACCCATGGCACAAGGCCGTGGCTGCAATCAGCGCATCCGGCAGCCTTACCCGGCGAGATTGTCGCAACTCAATCGCCTTGTCTTCGACGGCAGAGGAAATTGCAAGGTAGGTTAACTGCGCCAGCCGCTGTCGGATCAATGCATCTTCTTCTGCCGTGATACCAGGGTAGCCCAACAACTCCATGCGCGTTACCGCACTGAAAGCGCATTGCTGCACCATCAAGCTCATGCTGCCCAGCATTGCCAATATTTCTGGCGTTGATTTCAGCATCCCCAGAATGACATTGGTGTCGAGCAAATACTTAACGCCACTCATTGCGCAACTGCTGTTGTATAGCCAAGGGTGAACCGGTAAAAGTCTTTGTGTTCTCCAACCCACCGCACAAGCTTGCAAGACTCCTATTGGCTGGTTGGCTGAGCATGTTCAATTGTCTGGCTCGCAAAAAATCAGCAAAGTCAAGAACCTCAGCCAGCAAAGGTTCCGGCAAGTTCTGGACCGTTTCAAGTAGCCGCTCTGAAGTTGTTGACATCATGTTCACCCTTTTTGACATTAACCTGATTAGTTTAATTTTTTGCCTATTGACAATGCATGGCAAACATTAATGCGACACTCCATCGCGGCGCAGCACCTTCACAAAGGTCAACCAGAGAATTCGAATATCAAACCAGAGTGATTGCCGCTGCAGGTATTCCACATCCAGCTTCACCTTGTCAGGAATCGGCAACTCATCACGCCCATTGACCTGCGCCCAGCCCGTCAGACCAGGCACCAGTTCATGTACGCCCTGCTGGGTGCGCAGTGCAATCAGGTCCTGCTGATTGAACAGCGCAGGCCGGGGGCCGACAAAGCTCATGTCTCCGACCAGGATGCTCCACAGTTGCGGCAGTTCGTCCAGGCTACTCTTGCGCAAAAAGCTGCCAATCGGCGTGAGGTGCGACTTGGCATCCGCCAGCAGGTGCGTGGCCACGGCGGGCGTGCCCACCCGCATGCTGCGGAACTTGGGCATTTTGAAAATCTTGTTGTTGCGCCCCATCCGGTCAGACCAGTACAGGGCAGGCCCTGCAGAGGTAAGGCGCACCGCCACCGCGACCACCGCAACAGGGAGAGCCAAAACCAGCGCCGCGCACAAGGCGAGTAGCAAATCAAACAGACGCTTCACGCAAATATCCTTCCGCCGCTCTTTTTAACCCCTCATCGATAGACAAGGGCGGCACCCACCCCAGCAACTGCTGCGTCTTCGATATGTCAACCTGCAAAGACCCACACAAGCGCTGCGCAATCGCAGGCTTGCCCACCAATGCAGCCCCTGCTTTTAGCAACATGGCGGGTACAGGAACCAACCGCGCCGGCTTGCCCAAGGCCCGCCCCAAGCGCTGCAGCAATTGCGTCGTGGACAAGTCCTCCCCGTCCGAAACCAGAAACGTCTGGTTTGCGGCCGCCGGATGATCGATGCAGGTCACGATCAAATCAACCAGGTTGCCCAGCGCCACCATGCTACGGCGGTTGTGAATAGCACCCAGCGGCAAGGGCACGCCACGAGCCAACCAGCGCATCATGATCTGGAAATTGGCCTTCACACCAGGTCCGTACACCAAAGGGGGACGAATGATGACCACCTCCATGCCCGTTTGCGCGGCAATGTCACGCAGTCCTTGCTCGGCCTCCATTTTGGAAATGCCGTAGGGATCAAGGGGCGCGGGAATTTCGTCCGCAAAAAAAGGAAACCCCAACCTCGTGGTTTCCCCATTAACCTTGATGGAACTGATAAAGACAAATCGCCGGACACCGACTGCTGCGGCCTGTCGGGCTAAATTCAAGGTGCCATGAACATTGACCCGGCGAAATTCATCCAGTGGATTTTCAACCTTATCGGCCATCACATGCACGCGGGCAGCAACATGGACGACAATTTGACAAACCGGAAGCAAACCTTGCCAAGAGGTACTGTCGTCAATACTTCCAACCACGACGTTTTCTATTCCATCGCGGAAATCGCAGGAAGAGCGGGTCATGCCGTAAACGAAAAAACCACGAGCAGCTGCCTCACCACAAACGGCTTGACCCACAAAACCATTCGCACCGGTGACCAGCACTTTTTGCAAATTCATCAAGAATGGTTTCCTGCAAAAAATAAAACCACACACGACAGGGCGAATAATATTTTTTCGCGAAATCGCCTGCGGCACTCCCATGCATGGAAGGCAAGAAACAACATGCCAGCCCTGCCACTACCAGACCACCGTCTAACGAAACGATCGTTTCCCAATCCAATCAAGTCAGCGATCAATGTGGACTGACCCAAGCCCCACCCACTTAAAATTTTTCGTGCGCGATGAAGAGAAGCCTGCCAGCCCTTGTTCACTCCGACCTGATTTTTTTCATGCTGCCTGTACAGCATTCCTGCATAGGAATCAATCACCCATCGATAGCCGTTGGCGCGTGCATACGCATATATAAACCAGTCATGCAGACCTACCTGTTGAATATCAATCCAACGCCGTTTCAATAGACCTTGAATTGCGAATGCCAGGTTTCTTCGCATGACATAGGTGCATCCAGGTCCAGCTGCTTCAAACAAAAAATCCCAACGAACCTGTTTTTGAGATTTTTCAATCAAGTGCTGACGACCATCCGGCCAAAATGCCAAAACGTTACTTGAGTAAGCATCTGCTTCAGTGCGAGAAATCACCTCATGCGCACGAGAGAGCTTATCAGGGAGCCAAATGTCATCCTGATCCGAAAAACAAACATAGTCGAATTCCGAAATATCAATTTCGTTCAGAATTCTGAAAAAATTTCTTGCAGCACCTCCGAAATGCTCGCCATATCTTAGCACCACAACAGACGGATGTTTCAGTGCCAATCTTTCACAGAAATCCAATGTGTCATCCGTTGATCGATCAACACTGATGAAAATCATTAAAGAAACTCCATGTTGCTCAAAAATTGAATTCAACTGTTGTTCAATCCATTTAATTCCGTTATAAGCAGCAAGCAACACAGCTACACGTGGAATTGGTGAATCATCATCAGACAAAGGCTACCTCAACGCTCTTTTTATATTAATATGGTAGTTACAGAAAAATATAATTTTTTGCAAATAAACAGATATCTGTGCAACTGAATTTAATCATTTACATGAAAATAAATCTCAATCTATCAATGCTTCAATATTTATTCCGCTTCTTCGAAGTCGCAAAAATCTCAAGATAACGAATCACCCCTCCATGCACGGGCAATTTATAATATTCCAAACTTAGAATCGCCATCAATAATCAGATGTTCAAATCCTTGTAGCATTGCAACGCCACTGATTCCAGTGTATCTCTAATGGTAAGTGCACTGTTGTTGGAAACGGCAATAACACTGATTTTCATGCTCATGGTCTGCGGGCTCCGGCTGGGTTTGTAGTCGGTGTGTGGCGACCAAGGATTAATTTACCTAGGCGGCCAGCAATGATTAAAAGCAGCGACAAACGCCACCGCAACATGCGTAACCAGCCTTGTCGCCGGGATGGACTTACGTTGCCGCCATGGCGTCTATATTGCATCAACGGCGCTGAGATGTAATGAACTCGACCAAGAATGCTACCGAGCACCCCTAGCCACATGTCATGCATCGGCACAGAGCGCGGAATAGGTAGCGCAGCAACCATCAGTTCGCGGCGCAGCGCCATAGCGCAGCCGAGGTATCGATTGCGCACCAAGGTGCTCAATATGTTGCCGCGAAAGCCACCACGAGTCGCCATGAACGAGGGCGCGATCACACTACCATTTGCGTCGATGAGTTGGGCGTCGGAGACGACCACCAATGTTCGTGGATCGCGCTCGAATGCGGCAACAAAGGCAGCTCTTTTACCCGGTAACCAAATGTCATCCTGGTCACACAGGAAAATGATTTCTTTACTAGACATCAAGAGTCCACGCTCAAACGTTGCAAAGACGCCAACGTTAGTCAAATTTCGTACAACGCTTACCACCGGAGATTTCAAGGAGTCAAGCAACTCAAGAGTTCCGTCTTGAGAGCCATCGTCAATGATTATCAACTCATCATCCGGCAGCAACTCATCAAGCACTGACTTCAGTTGCTCAGCCAAGTATGTTCGACCGTTATAAGTCGCCATGATGACTGACACGGATGGGTTACTGATCGATTTCATTTGGTACGAAGAATTTTTATGGCGGCACGAACGCATACACAAACTAGCGCGGGTCGCCGCGTGGAAAGCAATAATTTGATCGTCCGACCCATATGCCAAAGCAAATGCAGAATCGACGAATATTGCGGCCCGCTTTTCAAGAACTCAAGTTCGGCGGCAAGAATTGAACAATACCGATCAACGCCCATTGACTTCATTGATTGAACTGAAAGTGAATGTTCAACTCGAGCGGACGATACTGCAATAAATTCCCCACGCCGCTGCAACTCACGAAACAACCAGTGATCAAGGTAGTCAAGAGAGAACGCTGCAGGGATCGGCAATACCGCAGCCAGAGATTCTGTCCGGACGATTGAAGCCGATGCGATTGCAGTTAACCCAACGCGGTCGTCGGCTACGGTTTGCGTATCTTCATGAGCATAAACGCGCCCATAGGAGGTGATCCAGGATGGCGAAATTAAGGCGGAACCGTCAAACACACGAGGTACGACAGCACAGACAGGCGTTTCATGCGCAGTAGTATCCAATGCACGCTCCGCATCCAGGAAAAAATCATGAGGAAGATCGGTATCGTGATCGAGGAAGAGTATCCACGGATACCCTTTTGCCCTTGCAATTTTCAGCGCATACAAATAAGCCGCCCGGGTGCCGCCATTGGAAGCATCATGAAACAAGTCTATCCGTTCGTGCCCACCACAATCGAGCAACTGCGGAACAGGACTGTTGTCATAGATAAGGCAGTGAGCCAGATTCAGACGAGCAGATGCCTTTATTGGCGCGGTCAGCCATTGCATGAGGCGCGGCGCACACGGCACATCCTTAAAGGCTCTGTTGTATAGGACGATCACCGCCAACACGCCATCCACACGAACAGGATCCGCGCGCGCTATAGAACCATACGCCTCAGATTTAATAATTTCACGAGAAGAACAAGACATATGATTCGATCAGCCCCCCCGGATTCATACTACACACGAAAAACCACGCAAAAAAATAGGTGTACTACTTTGCTGGCAATGAAAAATATTTATTTTTTATTATTAAAAAGCCAACGACATCATTCAAATCTCAGAAAACGCTACTGACCCTGGCAACGGCGACACCGCAGCAGCAGAGCCCATCTCGGACGCAGACTCCATCCTCGATATCGTTCGCAACGAAAATATAGCCATCATCACAAACGATAGCCCGATTGGGTTATTCAGGTACGGATTAGTGCCGGTTTGCACATAGACCAGTAGTACACCAAAGAAAAACGCACAGGCCAGCCGGTAATATTGAGCATGGGATTCTATGCAACGGAAGTAGTACAGCGCAATGCCAAACGGCACCAGCCAGAAAACTAGCGCGGCCGGCCCCATCTTCCAAAAAATCATAAGATAGCTGTTTTCAATCGCCAGACGTCCATTAATATAGGTACCAAAACCTTCACCGAACGACAACACACCCACGCTGACGTTTTCAGCCATAAAGGCGAGATCATCAAGACGAATCGAGTTCGATATTCCACGCTGCTCAAGCAGATACCCCTCATCCAACGAGGGCAAATATACCCAGACGGCAAACAGAGCGATAGCTGCCAAACAAACGGCTACGAAGACTGCACGCCACCTACCCATCGTACACAGCAACAGAATACCAGCCACACCTGTGGCCAAGATGAACCCGCGAGTAAGAGTCAAAATCAAAGCAGTGAGTACGACGATGAGCCATAAACCACGCCAGCGCCCGCCAAGCGCAGCAAGGAAGATCGCACCGATCCCGAGATAAAGGAAGCCCTTGTAGAAAAACAGACTCTCGTTACGAAATAAAATTTCACCACTCATATCGGCCCATTCATAGAAATCACCGAAGTTGATTTGCTCAGTCGCAAGCCCTGCAATAACCACCAAATAACTCAGTGCCATCACGATTGCAGCCATTTGTATCAACTGCGCTGTTCGAAGCACCATCTGCTCGCGCTCCAAGACGATGGCAAAGAAAGGTGCAACCAACCAGTACAGGAGCGGCGATAGATCAGTAAAAATATCCTCGGGCGCAGAGCCCTTGAACAAACCAATAAACAATGAGGGAAAGTGAGTAACAATGAACCCTGCTACCAACATCATTGCCAATGAAACTGCTCCACGAACAGTGGCTTTTCTCAGGAGCAAAAACACAGTAGCGATCAAACCGGCTGCAAATAACACCATCCGCACGGTGATCGGACCCAGCTCAAGCATGCGACCGCCCCCACCAGCAAAGAGCTCCAGCGCGATGAGTGTATAGAGAAATTTAATCACAGATAGTTGGCTTCGAAAAATTCAAATTTTCTAAAAAAGATTACCAGACTGCTGCAATACTGGTTGCGCCCCTAAAGCTTGAGGAAATCGATTAAATACAAGCGACTTCAACAATTAAATTCACACATCACTCATTACTTTTACCTACCCAGAAACTATTCAATAGAGACTAACATGAGCCCACGATATGCACTTCAAAAAAGCAGCCAAATCACCATTACCTTAACAATAAATTCAAATTCACAACCAATAAAACAACTCACTCAGAATCCTTTGCTTTTTGCATAAACAAGCAAGAAAACTAAGTCTATTGCCACTCTAATCATCCAAGCAATTGCTGCACCGATCAGTCCAAAGAATTCCATACTGGCGTAAAGAACCGGGACATAAATGGCGAGCTCAAACATATGCAAGTATGCGGTTTTACGTGCATCACCTGTCGCCTGAATAGCAGCGAATGGCACGTGAGCGACGCCATTCAGCAGCAAGCCGAGAGCCATCACACAAACAATGGCCCACGACTGCTCAGCAAATGCTTCGCCCAGCCATAGGGTGAGCCCCCATTTAGAGCCCAAAGCAATGATTAGACAAACCGGCAAGAGCACAGCCGTGACGATCTTGATGCACTTTCTGTATAGTCGCCTGGCCTCGATTCGATCCGTTGTCATGACGGTGGCCAGCCTTGGAAACAGAACAGCCGTTAGCGCCCCAGGCACGACAAGCACCCGGATCAACACCTCAAACGGCACGGTGTAATAAGCCACGACAGCTGCGCCCAACACGCCCGAAATGACGAAGCGATCCGCGGTAACCATGAGCGGACTTACAACATTCGTCACTGTCATCCAGACACCGAAGGAAAGCAGGTCGCGAATGTTTTCATTGTTCAATCGTGCCGATGCCCAGTCAACAGGCAATTTGCGGTGGACCAGCCAGGCATGCACCATCAGCACTGCAACACGCGCCAGTATCAGACTTCCGACAATCCAGGCCAAAGAATCACCGACAAACATGACGGAGATCGCCGGCAGGCCAAAATTGGCCGCACCAAGGCCCATGCGCAGTAGATTAACCACCTTGAAGTCTTCGTAAGCCTCCAAAATTCCGCGTAGCCCGGTTGTCACCGTTGTCAGCGGGATACCGATGGCTGCAATAAATAGCGCCTGAACGGTGCTGGATTGCAGCGGAACGCCGACGTTAAGCCAGCGCAAAGCTAAGTCATTAGCCAGAGCAGCGAGAATGATACCGCCCACAGCGCCTGTAGCCGCAGTGAACCACAAACCAGTCTTAACTAGACTCGGAAGTTGATCATGCCGGCCTTCCGCTCGCGCCTTGGCAACCTGCTGGGTCAGGGCGCGACCCAGACCAAAGTCGAACAAGCTGAAATAGCCAATCAATGCCCAAACAAGCGTGAGAACACCAAACGCTTCCACGCCGATTTTTTTCAGCAGGTACGGAATGGTGACAGCACCCAACAAAAAAGGTAATCCGGTCCCTGCTAGGTTCCAAAGCGTATTGCGTCTGAGCGACATGAAACCGACTCAGACTTCGCTCAGGCATTTGCCCTGAATATCCTTGGAAGACAGCAGCGGAGTTGCGATACGGTGCTGCGCCAGCGGCCAGTCAATACCAATGACCGGATCATTCCAAGCTAGGCAACGCTCATGCTCCGGAGCATAGTAATCCGTCGTCTTGTAAAGGAAGTCCACCGACTCGCTGAGCACCACAAAGCCATGCGCAAAGCCGGGCGGCACCCAGAACTGCCTATGATTTTCTTCATTCAGTTCTATACCCACCCACTGACCGAAGGTTGGCGAATTCTTGCGAATATCCACCGCCACATCAAACACCGCCCCACGTACCACGCGCACCAGCTTGCCCTGGGGCTTCTGGATTTGATAATGCAGGCCGCGCAACACGCCTTTCCCGCTACGGCTGTGGTTGTCCTGCACAAACTGGTAGGCGGTGCCAGTGGCTTCGTTGAAAGCTTTCTGGTTAAAGCTTTCATAAAAGAAACCGCGCGCGTCGCCAAACACCTTGGGTTCGATGATCAACACGTCGGGGATGGCTGTGGGCGTGACTTTCATGACTGGCCTCCTTCTGCCAGCATGCGCTGCAGGTACTGGCCGTAGCCATTCTTGGCCAGGGGTTTGGCCAGTTTTTCGAGTTGCTCCGAAGTGATGAAGCCATTGCGCCAGGCAATCTCTTCGGGGCAGGCAATCTTCAGGCCCTGGCGGTGCTCCAGCGTGGCAATGAACTGGCCGGCTTCGAGCAGGCTGTCGTGCGTGCCGGTGTCGAGCCAGGCGTAGCCGCGCTGCATCATCTGCACGTTGAGCTGACCCCGGTCAAGATAAGCCTGGTTGACGGCGGTGATCTCCAGCTCGCCGCGGGCACTGGGTTGGACGGCCTTGGCGATGTCCACCACCTGGTTGTCGTAAAAATACAGGCCAGTAACGGCGTAGTTGCTCTTGGGTTTAGCAGGCTTTTCTTCGATGCTGCTGGCCTTGCCATTGGCATCGAAGGCCACCACGCCGTAGCGCTCGGGGTCTTGCACATGGTAGGCAAACACGGTGGCGCCGCTGGTTTGGGCGTCGGCCTGGGCCAGCAAGGGGGCGAAGTCGTGGCCATGAAAGATGTTGTCGCCCAGCACTAAAGCGCTGGGGTGGTTGCCCACAAACTTGTCGCCAATGATGAAGGCCTGGGCCAGGCCATCGGGGCTGGGCTGCACGGCGTATTGCAGGTTCATGCCCCACTGGCTGCCGTCGCCCAGCAGTTGCTCAAAGCGGGGGGTGTCTTGCGGGGTGCTGATGATGAGCACGTCGCGGATGCCGGCCAGCATCAGGGTGCTGAGCGGGTAATAGATCATGGGCTTGTCGTACACCGGCAGCAGCTGCTTGCTGATGGCCAGGGTGGCCGGGTGCAGGCGGGTGCCGGAGCCGCCGGCGAGGATGATGCCTTTGCGTTGGGTCATGAAGGTTTGCCCTCTTGGGCGTGGGAGGTGGGTGAATGGGCCACGCCGAACCTTGCGGCCAGCCCAGCCAGCCGTCGGTCCAGGGTCCACAGCGTGGCACCGGGGGTGATGAGTGTTGATGCCAGAAGATGGATGTCGATGAGGCCGCAGCCAAGGCCATAGAGCTGTTTGTCTTCGATGAACGCCAAGACCTCTGCCTGGGTAGGAAGGGCGGCCGAGCGCAACAGCCCGATGTCGTGCAAGGTTCGGCTTCGGGGCGCCGGTGGTGTGCCGCAGGCAAGTTCGCCAATCACCATCGGGTGGGTGAGCGACAAATCTAATGCCACCAAATCGACCAAGGCGTCGTTGCGGCACCTGAAATGGGCCACCCATACCGAGGTATCGACCAGTACATTCATTGCGTGGGCAGCGCTTCGCGGCGGCGTGGCACATCTTGCATGTCGGGCGCCGTGCCACCCAGAGCCGCCAGGCGCTTGGCCGCCTGCACACGGATAAAGGTCTGAATGGCCGCACGGAACAGCTCCGCCTTGTCCATACCCGGGTCGATCATGTCCAGCGCCTGCTGGTAGAGCGCATCGTCGATGGTGACAGTGGTTCGCATAAATAAGCACCTCAATTGATGAAATATTACATCAATTATCACATCACAGAATTTCGCGCAGCATGCGGGCTACGCCGGTGCGCCAATCGGGCAGCGTGAGGCCAAACGCCGTTTGCAGCTTTTCGGTGTTCAGGCGCGAGTTGTGCGGGCGCCTGGCGGGCGTGGGGAAGGCGCTGGTGGGCACGGGGGCCACTTCTTTTGCTACCAACTCAATAGCTGGTTGTGCCTGCACTGCCAGGGCCAGAACATGTTTGGCATAACCATTCCAGGTGGCGTGGCCGCTGGCGGCCAGATGGTAGATGCCCGCTGTGCCCTGCTGCCCGGCTGGGCGCTGCAGCACCTGGCGGATGGCGTGGGCCGTGACATCGGCAATCAGCTCGGCGCCGGTGGGCGCGCCCCATTGGTCGTCGATGACGGTCAGGCGCTCGCGTTCGCGCGCCAGGCGCAGCATGGTTTTGGCAAAGTTGCCGCCGCGTGCGGCGTAGACCCAGCTGGTTCGAAAGATCAGGTGTTTTTGGCAGTGCTGGGCGATCAGTTGCTCGCCTTCCAGCTTGGTCTGGCCATACACGTTGAGCGGTGCGGGCGTGTCGATCTCCACCCAGGGCTGGCTGCCGCTGCCGTCAAATACATAGTCGGTGGAGTAATGCACCAGCCAGGCGCCCAGTTGGTGCGCCTCTTGCGCCAGCACGCCGGGGGCGGTGGCATTGATGAGGCGTGCCAGCTCGGGCTCGCTCTCGGCCTTGTCCACGGCGGTGTGGGCGGCGGCGTTGACGATGACCTGGGGCCGCAGGCGCTGCACGGTCTCACGCAGCCCGGCCAGGTTGCCCAGATCGCCGCAGAAGTCGGTGCTGTGCCGGTCCAGTGCGGTCACCTCGCCCAGCGGGGCCAAGCTGCGCTGCAGCTCCCAGCCGACCTGGCCGTTTTTGCCGAGCAGAAGAATTTTCATGCCGCAACCGTGCCCGCGTATTGGGTTTGCAGCCAGTCGCGGTAGGCGCCGCTTTGCACGTTGGCCACCCACTCGGGGTGGGCCAGGTACCACTGCACGGTCTTGCGGATGCCGGTGTCAAAGGTCTCGGCGGGCTTCCAGCCGAGCTCGCGTTCGATCTTGCTGGCGTCGATGGCGTAGCGCCGGTCGTGGCCGGGCCGGTCTTTGACGTAGCTGATTTGCGTGCGGTAGCTGCTGCCGTCGGCCTTGGGGCGCAGTTCGTCGAGCAGGGCGCACACCGTGTTAACGATCTCGATGTTGGGCTTTTCGTTCCAGCCGCCGATGTTGTAGACCTCGCCCAGCTGGCCTGCTTCGAGCACGCGGCGGATGGCGCTGCAATGGTCTTTGACGTAGAGCCAGTCGCGCACCTGCATGCCGTCGCCATACACCGGCAGCGGCTTGCCGGCCAGGGCGTTGACGATCATCAGCGGGATGAGCTTTTCGGGGAAGTGGTAGGGGCCGTAGTTGTTGCTGCAGTTGGTGGTGAGCACCGGCAGGCCATAGGTGTGGTGGTAGGCGCGCACCAGGTGGTCGCTGGCGGCCTTGCTGGCGCTGTAGGGGCTGTTGGGCTCGTAGCGGTGCTGCTCGGTAAAGGCCGCATCGCCTGCGCCCAGCGAGCCATAGACCTCGTCGGTGGAGACATGCAGCAGGCGAAAGGCCGCTTTATCACCAGCCGGGAGGTTGCCCCAGTAGGCGCGCACGGCTTCGAGCAGGCGAAAGGTACCGACCACATTGGTCTGGATGAAGTCTTCGGGGCTGTGGATGGAGCGGTCCACATGGCTTTCGGCGGCAAAGTTGATGACGGCGCGCGGCTGGTGCTGGGCCAGCAGGCGGGCCACCAGGGCGGTGTCGCCGATGTCGCCCTGCACAAAAGTGTGCCGTTCATCGTCTTGCACCGAGGCCAGGGTTTCGAGGTTGCCGGCGTAGGTCAGTTTGTCGAGGTTGACGACGGGTTCCTGTGATTGCGCCAGCCAGTCGAGAACGAAATTGGCGCCGATGAAGCCGGCGGCGCCGGTAACGAGAATCATGATGTGCCCCAAAGATACTGCCTGCTGGCAAAGCCGAAAATTATCGCACCCGCTTCGGATTGTGACGTAACCAGGTGCTGCACAGGGCGGGACGCTGTCCGTGCCGCCATCCTCTACACTTTATTCTTTCCCCTTATTGGAGGTTCCATGGCCAAGAAGACGCCCAAGACCAGCGGCAACAAGAAGCAGAGCGATGCCCAGCTGTCCAGCACCGTCAAGGATTCGGCGCAGCAGATCTGGCTGGCGGGCCTGGGCGCTTTTTCGAAGGCGCAGGAAGAAGGCGGCAAGGTGTTTGAAGCCCTGGTCAAGGAGGGCCTGACCATCCAGCGCAAGACGCAGGCCGTGGCCGAGGAAAAGATCACCGAAGCCACCAGCCGCATGACCACCATGGCCAGCGACATCGGCTCCAAGGCCCAGGGCCAGTGGGACAAGCTGGAGAACCTGTTTGAAGAGCGTGTGGCCAAGGCCCTTGCCAGACTGGGCGTGCCCTCGGCCCGCGACATCGAGGCCCTGAATGCACGCATCGAGGCGCTGACGCAGGCTGTAGGTAAGGCCGCCGCCGCGACGACCGCGGCCAAGGCGCCAGCCAGGGCCGCCAAGCCCGCGCCCACCAAGACCGCTGCGCGCAAGGCAGCGGCCAGGCCCGCCCTGAAAGCCGCGCCGGCCAGGAAGGCCCCGGCAAAATCCCCCGCAGCGGCGGCGCCCAAGGCCGGGACGGGTGCCGACGACACCCCCGCCGCCTCCTGAGCCTTGCCCCGGCCATGAAAGCGACCGGCATGCCCCGCATGCGGTCGCTTCTTTTTTGCGCTGCCCGTGCCACGGCACGCCAGGCCAGGCCAACGATGCGGATGCCTTTGCAAGCCGCACCGGTACTGCGTCTTCGTGCTGCATTGCAGCAAAACGACTGGGGTAGAGTAGGCCTGCGAAAGCAAGCAACCACGGCACAAACAACGACACGAAGGGGCACGCATCCATGGTGAAGAAAGCGCCGCGCCGCACCGCCGAACGCATCCTGGAGGTGGCCCTGGAGCTGTTCAACCGGTTTGGCGAGCCCAACGTGTCCACCACCCTCATCTCGGCCGAGCTGCGCATCAGCCCCGGCAACCTTTATTACCACTACCCGGCCAAGGACGCGCTCATCAACGCGCTGTTTGACCGGTATGAACAGTCGCTGAACGACCTGCTGGGTGCCAGCGACAACGTGCGCAATGTGGAAGACGCCTGGTTCTTCATGCACACGTTGTTTGAAATCATCTGGCAATACCGCTTTCTGTACCGCGACCTCAACGACCTGCTGTCCAAGAACCGCCGGCTGGAAACGCATTTCCAGGCCATCCTGAAAGAAAAGACCCGCGCGGTGCGGGCCATGCTCGATGGCATGGGCCGCGCAGACGCCTTGCGCATCGATGCCAGCGATCGGCAGGCCACCGCCACCAGCATGGTGGTGGTGCTGACCTACTGGCTGAGCTTCGAATACGTGCAGGATCCGCGCCGCGCGCTGGAGCCCGAGAGCGCACAGGCAGCGTTGCTGCGGGGTGCGCACCATGTGCTGAACCTGCTCCTGCCCTATCTGGAGAGTGCGCAGCGGGCGCATCTGCAGCAGATCGTGGGCGCCTACGCACCGGCCACCGGCTGACCACCGCACACCATCCCCAACCCGAGGAGACACACCATGGCCCCATGGACCCCTTTCCCCCATGCTGGTGGCTACCGCCTGGATGCGGCCAGCGTCAAAGCGCAGTGGAGCCGCCTGCACTGCGACGATGCCGAGCCCTGCCCCCAGGATGCCGCCGTGCTGCAGGCCTGGGCGCTTTATCACAACGGCGAATTCGAGCAGGCCGCGGCGGCGGGCCTGCGTGCCGGCGGGGCTGGCATCACGGTCGCCAACAAGGCCACCGCGGTGTATGCCAACTACCTGGAGCCCGGGGAAAAAGCCCGCCTCGATCTGTTCATGCAGGTCGCCGGGCGCGCCGAGGCCCAGGCGGCACAGGAGCCCGAAAACGCCAATGCCTGGTACTGGCAGGCCTACGCCCTGGGCCGCTACAGCCAGGGCATCAGCGTGGCCAAGGCGCTGGCGCAAGGGCTGGGCGGCAGGGTCAAGCATGCGCTGGAGAAGGCGATTGCACTGGCACCCCGGCATGCCGATGCCCACATTGCGCTGGGCACATTCCATGCAGAGGTGATCGACAAGGTGGGCCCGCTGATTGGCGGCATGACCTATGGCGCCAGGAAGGACGTGGGCCTGCAGCTGTTTCAGCAAGCCTTGCGGATCCACCCCGGCTCCGCCATCGGCATGATCGAATATGCCAATGCGCTGGTGATGCTGGAAGGCGACCCCAGAATGCAGGAAGCCACGCAGCTCTATGAAAAGGCGGCAGCCACCGAGCCCCTGGATGCCAGAGAGCGCCTGGACGTGGAAATGGCGCGCATTGAGCTGCAGGAAAACTGACCTTGCAGCCTCACGGCTGCGCCCAAGGTCAGCCGAAACGCCGCGCGGCGATCTCCAGCAGGCCGTCAAAGATCAGGTTGTCCACCAGTTCGAACGGCCGCGTCATGCTGGGCGCCATCTTCCAGCCCGCACCGCCGGTCATCACACAGGCGGGTTCGGCGCCGCAGTGGGCCATGACATGCTGCACCATGCGCTCGACCGCCCCGGCAATGGCATAGGTGCCGCCGCTGGTCAGTGCATCGCTGGTGTTGGTAGGGAAAAGGCGCACGTCGCCCGTGGGCACATGCAGCCCGGCGGTGCCGGCCTCCAGGGCGCGCAGCATGATGCCGTGGCCCGGCAGGATCAGGCCGCCCAGAAAACGCCCTTCGGTGTCGATGCATTCCACGGTGACCGCCGTGCCCACCATCACCACCACGAGGGGGCGCGCCGGGCCTTGCGCGAGCACATGGTGTCGCGCCCCGATCATGGCCACCCAGCGGTCCGAGCCCAGGCGCGAGGGGTAGTCGTAGCCATTGGTGACGCCCGCCTCTTGCGCCGACGACACCACCCATTGCGCCGCCACATCCCACAGCTCCATCTGGTCCTGCACGCGGCGCTTGACGGCGTCGCCCGCCACCACGCAGCCCAGCATTTTGGCCGGTGCGGGCAGCTGCGCCCACGAGCCTTCTGCCAGGCGGTCGATATGGTCGAGGAATTCGGCGCCATGCGCCAGCAAGGCAGCACCCGGACGGTGGGCGTCGTACAGCGCCCATTTGAGACGCGTGTTGCCGACGTCGATGGCCAAGAATGTCATGCGGCGGATTATCCAGAGTTTTTTCACCCGCCCCTTTGGGCGCCACGGCAGGTGCCGCACTGCGCAGGCACTGCGCGCGAGATCGGGCATTTGTCCGACATGCCGCACGGCAGTCGCGGGGATACAGTGACCCCTCCCCCCACTCTGCAACCACAGGAGAATCGACATGGGTTTATTCAGTTTCATCAAGGAAGCCGGCGAGAAACTTTTTGGCGGCAAGGACGCGCAGGCGGCACCGGGCAGCCCGGCCGCCACGGACGAACTCAACGCCAATGCCGCCAAGGCCATCGAAACCTACATCGCATCCCAGAACCTGGGCGCCAGCAACGTGCAGGTGGCCTTTGATGGAACGCAGGGCAAGGTCACCGTGAAAGGCACGGCACCCACGCAATCGGTCAAGGAAAAGATCACCCTGTGCTGCGGCAACGTGGCCAACGTGACCAGCGTGGACAACCAGATGGACGTCACCAACCCCGAGCCCGAAGGCCAGTACCACGACGTGGTGCGCGGCGATACGCTTTCGGCCATCGCCAAGAAGTTTTACGGCGATGCCGGCAAGTACCCCCAGATCTTCGAGGCCAACAAGCCCATGCTGACGCACCCCGACAAGATCTACCCCGGGCAGAAGCTGCGCATTCCGGCAGTCAAGTAGCCCCCTGAGTCGCCTGCGGCGCCTTCCCCCGAGGGGGACGCACCCGGTGGCCCGGCAAAGCCGGTTCCACGGGTGCACTGGTGTGGGCAGTGGTGGTTCAAGCGCTGCCGATGGATGCGGCACGGGAGCAAGCCGAATTTGAGAAATCAGCTGGCAGCGCTTCACATGCCAGCGCTGGTGGCTATTTTTTTGGGAGCATCAACCCTGCTTCCACGGCAGACCCTGAAAGCGCCAGCCGCCCTTCTTGCCGCGCTGCGCATGGCCATCGGGGTCGCCCTCGAAGCCTTCGAGGATGTTGTAGGCGGTGATGCCCAGTTCCGTAGCGCGGCGGGCGGCAGCGATGGAGCGCACCCCACTGCGACACAGCAGCACGGCGCGGCCGCCCTCGGGCACGGCGGCGCGCAGCTGGGCGTCGAAATCGGCATTCATCGCCATGCCGGGCCATTGCTTCCAGGCCACGGCGATGGCGCCGGGCACCTGCCCCACCCATTCGCGCTCGGCATCGCTGCGCACATCGATCAGCACGGCCTGCCCGCTCTGCACCCATTGCCAGGCCAGCTGGGCCGATACATCGCCCGCATAGCCCTCGGCCGTGCGCGGTGCCTGCAGGGTGGCGCCATCGGCGTCGTGCCGCAGGCCCGAATGCAGGTTGGCGGGCACGGCTTCGTCGATGCGGCGCGGGCGCGGCAGGTGCAGCGACTCCATCAGCGCCACAAACTCGGCCTGGCTGCGGCCGGCCACGCGGGCATTGCCGGCCTTTTCGGCGCCGATGGTGGAGTGGCTGCGCCCGTGGTAATCGTGGCCGGGCCAGACAGTGGTTTCCGGCGGCAGGGCAAACAGCACGCCGGTGATGCTGCGATACAGGTCGGCCGCGCTGCCCGACTGGAAATCCGTGCGGCCGCAGCCATTGATGAGCAAGGTGTCGCCAGTAAAGACATGGTTGCGCCACCGGTACGACATGCCGCCCGCCGTGTGGCCGGGCGTGTGCAGCGCGTGCAGGGTTTCGCCACCGAAGGCCAGCGTCTCGCCATCGAGCAGCTGCACCGCTGCCGTGCCGATGCCACAGCCCACGGGCACCGCCGTGTGCGCCCCGGTGTGCTCGGCCAGGCGGCCGGCACTGGTGATGTGGTCGGCGTGCGCATGGGTTTCCACGGCCCAGCGCAGCGTGAGGTGGTGCGCCTGCAGCACTGCCAGGTCGCGGTCGAGCTGCTCGTCCACCGGGTCGATGATGAGGGCATCGCGCGTGGCGGGGTCGTGCAGGATGTAGGTGTAGGTACTGGAAGCGGGGTCGAACAGCTGCAGGGGAATCATGGTGGGCATCCAGGCAGAATGGACTGCCATTGTGCCGCGCAAGGCCATCGCCTTCCAGCCCGGGCCTTGCGTATCTGCGCGATTGGGCGACGCTGAATAAGTCCCAGCGATGGCGCGCGCCCTGATTTGGGATGGGCTGCAAGGCGCAAAGCACAGCAATAGCCGTCGCTATTGCGAGCATTTACAACGCCGCAGACCGCCCAAAACAGGGATGCGCGGCGCGCGAGGGACTTGTTCAGCGTTGCCCTTATTCCCACAGCGGGGCCGGCTGTTCGCGCAGGGCGTGGCGCAGCACCGGGTAGTCGGGCACCACCGTGGCCACGGTGCCCCAGAAGCGCGGGCTGTGGTCCATCACGCGCAGGTGGGCCAACTCGTGCGCCACCACATAGTCGATGATGGCCGGGCGGTAGTGCAGCAGGCGCCAGTTCAGGCGGATGGAGCCATCGGCCTTGGCGCTGCCCCAGCGGGTCTGGGCGCTCGACAGGCGCAGGCTGGTCCAGCGCACACCGAGCAGCTGCGCAAAGTGGTCGAGCCGGGTGGTGAAATGGCGGCGCGCATCGCGCATCAGCCAGGCCTGCACCGCATCGCGGATCTGTGCCGGGCTGGCGCTGTGGGACAGGCCGATGCGCAGGCTCGCCCCCCCGCCGCCTTCACTGCCGGCATGCAGGGCACCGCCCTTGCCGGTGAAGCCGTGGGTGGGGTCCAGCACCACGGTGAGGGGTTCGCCCAGGTAGGGCAGCTGTGCTCCATGGGCCCAGACGATGCGCCCCCCCTCGCTGCGCTGCTGGCGCGCGCGCGCTTCATCGAGCTTGCGCAGGATCCAGCCCGATTTTTCGCGCAGCGCCGCATCCACGGCCGGCAAGGTGACCCAGGTGGGTGCCCGCACGGCCAGGCCATCGGCCCCCACCGTGAAGCCGATGCTGCGCCGGCGTACGCGCTGCAGCGCATAGGCCACCACGGCATCGCCCAGCAGCACCTCGCGGTTGGCCCGTGGATGGCGGAACTCGGCGGGGGACAGCAGCGACGGCAGGGCCGCGGCGACAGGAGGTACCGGACGCGGGTCAATCGCTACGCTACCAGGCGCAGTTGGCGCTGTGCCCACCGGCGCTACGGGCCGTCTTGGCTTGCTTTCTTGCGCGGAAGGCTCTGGCACCACAGGCGCCTCACCCGCGTGGCGATCCGCACCGGGCGGGTCGAACAGATCGAGCGCCAGCTGCACCAACCGCTGCATCATGGCCCCCTCACGGGTTGGTGGAAGCGGCCTCGGGGTAAGCCTCCGGGTCGAGGCGCCGCATTTCGGCTTCGATCCAGGCCTCGACCTCCTGCATCAGCTCGTCGGGCTTGCGGCCCACGCTGGAGATGGGCTGGCCGATCGACACATCCACCACCCCGGGGCGCTTGATGAAGGCCTTGCGCGGCCAGACCCGGGCCGAGGTGACGGCCACGGGCACCACGGGCACCCCGGTATCAATGGCCAGCCGCGTGCCGCCGCTCTTGTACTGCCCCGCCTGCCCCCGCTCTATCCGGGTGCCCTCGGGAAACATGATGACCCAGGTGCCCTGGGCCAGCAGCGCCCGGCCCTGCTGCACCACCTTGACGAAGGCACGCGCACTCTGGCCGCGGTCGATGTGGATCATGTCCAGGCTGCCGATGGACCAGCCGAAGAAGGGCACGCGCAGCAGCTCCTTCTTGAACACGTAGGCCAGCGGGCGCGGCATGATGGCCGGCATGAGGAAGGTCTCATAGGTGGACTGGTGCTTGACCAGCAGCACCACGCCCTGGTTTTCCGCGGTGGGCAGGTGCTCCATGCCGGTGATGCGGGTGCGGATGCCCATGATCACGCGCGCCGAATCCACACTGAGCTTGAGCCAGGCCCGCGCGATGCGGTAACGCGTGCGGCTGCTGGCGCCCAGCATGCGCACCAGCAGGATGGCCAGCGTGTAGGGCACCACGGTGATGCCCATCCAGAGCATGTGGAGGATGGAACGGATCAGGGCCATATATTTTTCAAGTGTTTTCGGAAGATGGCGCTTGCCAGGCAAACGCTGCAAGCTATCAAATGAGCAGCATCAAACCACCAGGGGCGGCGCAGGTGTTGGGGACGGCGCAGGCGCCGTGGGCAGCATTTGCTCGGCAAACGCCCCCAGGCTGGCATGCACCTGCGTCGCGGCGGGAAATTCGATGGGCAAGGCCTGTCCGGGCTGCCAATGGGCCGACCGGCCCGTGCACACCAGATGCACCTGCGCACCCAGCGCGGCCCCCGCCTGCAGATGCTCCACGCAACTGCCCACCACCTGCACATCGAACGGTTCCACGCCATAGCGGTCGCAGATCTGTTCGAGCAAACCGGGCGCTGGCGCGCGGCAATGGCAGGCCTCATCGGGCGCGTGCGGGCAGTAAAACACCGCGTCGATGCGCCCGCCCACCGCAGCCACCTGCCGCAGCATCTTGGCGTGGATGGCGTTGAGCGACACCACGTCGAACAAACCCCGGCCCAGCCCGGGCTGGTTGGTGGCCACCACCACCCGCCAGCCGCCATGGTTGAGCCGGGCCACGGCCTCCAGCGCGTCCGGCTGAGCGCTCCACTCTTCGGGCGAGGTGATGAAATCATCGCCCTGCGGGTTGAGCGTGCCGTCGCGGTCCAGGATGACGAGTTTCATGGGGTGGGTTTCCCTTGTGAGAGCCGCCAGCCTATCAGCACCAAGCTCACACGGCCAGGCGCGACAGGTCGGCCACGCGGTTCATGGCTTCGTGCAGCGTCTTGAGCAGGCCCTGGCGATTGAGGCGCAGGTCGAGCTGCTCGGCATTGACCATCACATCGTCAAAGAATGCATCCACCGGTGCACGCAGCACGGCCAGGGTCTGCAGGCTGGCGGTGTAGTCGCCGGCTGCGAACTGCGCATTGGCTTCGGGCACAAAGCGCTGCAGAGCGGCGAACAAGTCCTGCTCGGCCTGCTCTTGCAGCAGGGCGGAGTTGACGTGGGCGTCCACCGGGCCTTCGAGTTCGGCCTTCTTGAGGATGTTGCCCACGCGTTTGTTGGCCGCGGCCAGGGCCGGGCTTTCGGGCAGCGCGGCAAAGGCGCGCACGGCCGCCAGGAACTGGGGCACCTGTGCCAGGCGCTGCGGCCGCAGGGCCAGCACGGCATCCACCTCCTGTGCGCTGTAGCCCTGCTCGCGCAGGCTGCCGGCGAGGCGGTCGTAGATGAAGTCGGCCAGCGCGGCCGAGGCATCGGTGATCTTGTCGCCAAAGGCAGGCACGGCGCCGCTCAGCAGGGCATGCAGATCGAGCGGCAGGTCTTTTTCAACCAGCATGCGGATCACGCCCAGCGCATGGCGGCGCAGCGCGAACGGGTCACGGTCGCCCGTGGGCAGGTTGCCGATGCCGAACATGCCGACCAGGGTTTCGAGCTTGTCGGCCAGGGCCACCACCACGCCCGCGGTGTTGCGCGGCAGCGCATCGCCGGCAAAGCGGGGCTTGTAGTGGTCTTCGATGGCGTCGGCAATGGTTTCGCCCAGACCGTCGTTGAGGGCGTAATAGCGGCCCATGGTGCCCTGCAGCTCGGGGAACTCGCCGACCATGTCGGTCACGAGGTCGGTCTTGGCCAGCAGCGCGGCCTGGTCGGCATCCGCCACCAGAGCGGCGTCGCCCAGCTGCGTTGCGATGGCCTTGGCGATGGAGCGCACCCGCTCCACGCGCTCGCCCTGCGTGCCGAGCTTGTTGTGGTACACGACCTTGCCCAGGCTCTCCACGCGCGAAGCCAGGGTTTTCTTGCGGTCCTGGTCGAAGAAGAACTTGGCATCGGCCAGGCGCGGGCGCACCACGCGCTCGTTGCCGCCGATGACCAGGCTGGCATCGGCGGGCGTGATGTTGCTGACCACCAGAAACTGGTGGGTGAGCTTGCCAGCGGCGTCGAGCAGCGGAAAGTACTTCTGGTTGGCCTTCATCGTGAGGATGAGGCATTCCTGCGGCACGTCGAGAAACTCTTTCTCAAACGAGCAGGTGAGCACGTTGGGCCGCTCGACCAGCGCAGTGACTTCGTCGAGCAGCGCGTCGTCGTCAATCGGGCGGGCGCCGTTGCCGACCTTCGCGGCGGCGGCGGCAAGCTGGCGGGCGATCTCGGCCCTGCGCTCGGCAAACGATGCGATCACGGCGCCCTGGCTGGCCAGCTGCTGGGCATAGCTATCGGCGCTGGTGATGACCACCGGGTCCACCGCAGCCTCGAAGCGATGGCCGTGCGTGGTGTTGCCCGCGGCCAGGCCCAGCGCCTGCACCGACAGCAGCACCTCGGTGCCGTGCAGCGCCACCAGGCCATGCGCGGGGCGCACGAAGTGCACGCTGCTCCAGCCGTCCTGCAGCTGGTAGCGCATCACCTTGGGGATGGGCAGCCTGGCAATGGCCTCGTCCAGCGCCTTTTGCAGGCCTTCGGCCAGCGTCGCGCCCTTGGCGGTGCTGTTGTAGAACAGCACGTCGGCCTTGCCGTCGTGCACGCGCTCCAGGCTTGCCACGGCCGACGCATCGGCGCCCAGCGCCGCCAGTTTCTTGAGCAGCGCCGGCGTGGCCTGGCCATCGGCGCCCAGCCCCACGGCCACGGGCATGAGCTTTTGCGACACGGCCTTGTCGGCCGCGCTGGTGGCCACTTCGGTGATGTGCACGGCCAGGCGGCGCGGCGAGGCATAGGCGGTCAGGCGCGAGCCGGCAGCCGCCAGGCCCTGGGCCTGGAGCTGCTCCAGCAGCACGCCGGCAAAGGCGTCGCCCAGTTTCTGCAGGGCCTTGGGGGGCAGTTCTTCGACAAACAGTTCGACGAGAAGATTCGGGTGGGTCATGGTGGTTTCAGTGCTCCGCGCTGCGCCTTCAGGCGGCCTTCTTGTGCTGTTGTTGCTGCTCGGCCCGGGCCAGGTCGGCCAGCACCTCGGCGGCCCACTCCTTGGGCGCCATGGGGAAGCCCAGGCGCGCACGGCTGTCCAGATAGCTCTTGGCCACGGCGCGGGCCAGGTTGCGGATGCGGCCGATGTAGGCGGCGCGCTCGGTCACGCTGATGGCGCCGCGCGCATCGAGCAGGTTGAAGCTGTGCGCGCCCTTGAGCACCTGCTCGTAGGCGGGCAGCGCCAGCTGCTGCTCCATGAGGTGCTGGGCCTGCTTTTCGTGCGCGTTGAAGGCGGTGAACAAAAAGTCGGCGTCGCTGTGCTCGAAGTTGTAGGTGGACTGCTCGATCTCGTTTTGCTTGTACACGTCGCCGTAGCTCAGCCTGCTGCCGTCGGCGCCTTCGGTCCAGGTCAGGTTGTAGACGTTGTCCACGCCCTGCAGGTACATGGCCAGGCGCTCCAGGCCGTAGGTGATCTCGCCGGTGGCGGGTTTGCAGTCAATGCCACCGACCTGCTGGAAGTAGGTGAACTGGGTCACCTCCATGCCGTTGAGCCAGACCTCCCAGCCCAGGCCCCAGGCGCCGAGCGTGGGGTTTTCCCAGTCGTCCTCGACAAAGCGGATGTCGTTTTTCTTGAGATCGAAGCCCAGCGCTTCGAGTGACCCGAGGTATAGCTCCAGGATGTTGGCCGGTGCGGGCTTCAGGACCACCTGGAACTGGTAGTAGTGCTGCAGGCGGTTGGGGTTCTCGCCGTAGCGGCCGTCCTTGGGGCGGCGGCTGGGCTGCACGTAGGCGGCCTTCCAGGGCTCGGGGCCGATGGCGCGCAAAAACGTAGCGGTGTGCGATGTACCGGCGCCCACTTCCATGTCATAAGGTTGCAACAGCGCGCAGCCCTGGGCGTCCCAGTAGGTCTGCAGCTTCAGGATGATTTGTTGGAAGGTCAGCATGGATCGATTCTGGCTTGCCGCAGGCCGGGCCTGCGGCTATGAAAAGGAGTGGCAGTCCGCGCTGCGCAAACGGTGATTTTAAGGTGCAGCACAGCGATATGCCGCCACCGTCGCCGCCGGCCCTGCAACCCCTGTAAATTCTGGAATGGCACCACCATGGCGCATGCGGCACACGTCTCCAGCGCCCTCCTGGGCATTGCGGCGCCGGCGTGCGCGCTGGACTGTTTGATGGGGAGGGTTGCAATGGCTCTGCCGCTTCAAGGCCGCGCCGCGTGGCGATGCCAAATGCCATGAGCCTTAGCTTCGGTTTGACAGAAAGATCCCCCATGCCCCCACTTCCCGCCCTCACCGCTGAATGCCTGCGCAACCCTGCCGCCAACCGCCAGGCCCCGTATGGCGAACGCCGCAGCGCCATCCTGGGCGCACCGGCACTGGTGCAGGCCGAGCGTGAACTGACCGGCTGGCAGGGCTATGCGGTCACGCCGCTGCACCGCCTGCCGGCGCTGGCGCAGGCGCTGGGCGTGGCCGCCGTGCACTACAAGGACGAGGGCAGCCGCTTTGGCCTGGGCAGCTTCAAGGCCCTGGGCGGCGCCTACGCCGTGGCGCGCCTGCTGTGCCGTGAGTTGGGCGCCCGCCTGGGCCGCCCGCTTTCCACGCAGGACCTGCGGACGCCCGAACTGCGCGCGCTGTGTGCCGGCATCACCGTCACCTGCGCCACCGACGGCAACCACGGCCGGTCCGTGGCCTGGGGCGCGCAGTTGTTTGGCTGCCGCTGCGTGATCTACATCCACGCCACGGTAAGCGAAGGCCGCAAGGCCGCCATTGCCTGCTACGGCGCCGAGGTGGTGCGCACACCCGGGAACTACGACGATGCCGTGCGCCAGGCCGATGCCGACGCCAAGCTCCACGGCCGCTTCGTCATCTCCGACACCTCGTACCCCGGCTACATGGACGTGCCGCGCGACGTGATGCAGGGCTACCAGCTGATGGTGCAGGAAGCGGCGCAGCAACTCGCGCAGCGCCCCACCCACCTCTTTGTGCAGGCCGGCGTGGGCGGCCTGGCCGCAGCGGTGTGCGGCTATTTCTGGGAGCGGGACGGCAGCGAGCGCCCGGTCTTCGTGGTGGTGGAACCCGACCGCGCCGACTGCCTGGCGCAAAGCGCCAAGGCGGGCCGGCTGACCGCCGTCACCGGCGACCTCGACACGCTGATGGCGGGCCTGGCCTGCGGCGAGGTGTCGCACCTGGCCTGGGAGATTCTGGAGCACGGCACCGACGGTTTTTGCGTGATCAACGACCAGGCCGCCATTGAGGCCATGCGCCTGCTGGCCCGCCCGCTCGGCAACGACCCGGTGATCGTGGCGGGCGAATCCGCCGTGGCCGGCGTGGCGGCGGCCGTGGCGGCCTGCCAGAGCGATGCGGCGCGCCAGGCGCTGGGCCTCACGGCCCGCAGCCGCCTTCTGTTCTTTGGCAGCGAAGCCGCAACCGACCCCCAGCGCTATGCGCAGCTGGTGGGCGAGCGCGCCGAGGCCGTGGCGGCCCGTGCCGCAGCCCAAGCACAGGCTGTGCCCTGAAGGCCCCAGAGAAACGGTGGAGGCAACGGGCATGAAAAAGAGAGCCCGAGGCTCTCTTTTTCATGGGCCTGGCGCCCGCATTCCTGCCCCCGCAGGGCGTCTTACTGGCCGTCCCAGCGGCGCAGCACCAGGCTGGCGTTGGTGCCACCGAAACCGAAGCTGTTGGACAGCGCGGTGCGAATCGGCGCATCCACCGTCTCGCGCACCAGGGGCATGCCCTCGGCGGCGGGCTCCAGTGTCTCGATGTTGGCCGAGCCGGCGATGAAGCCCTGCTGCAGCATCAACAGGCAGTAGATCGCCTCCTGCACACCCGTGGCGCCCAGCGAGTGGCCGGTGAGCGACTTGGTGGACGAAAAGCGTGGAATGGCGTCTCCAAACACCTCGCGGATGGCGCGCAGCTCGGGCACATCGCCCACGGGCGTGGAGGTGCCGTGGGTGTTGATGTAGTCGATGGGCTCGCTCACGCCGGCAATGGCCTGGCGCATGCAGGCGATGGCACCGTCGCCCGAGGGGGCCACCATGTCGGCGCCATCGGACGTGGCGCCAAAACCAATGACTTCGCCCAGGATGGTGGCGCCGCGCGCCAGGGCATGGTCCAGGCTTTCCAGCACCACGGCACCGCCACCGCCCGACAGCACGAAGCCGTCGCGGTTGGCGTCGTAGGCGCGCGAGGCTTTTTCGGGTGTGTCGTTGTAGGCGCTGGACATGGCGCCCATGGCGTCGAACAGCAGGCCCATGCCCCAGGTGACTTCTTCGCCGCCGCCGGCGAACATCACGTCCTGCATGCCCCAGGCGATCTGCTGGGCCGCCGCGCCGATGCAGTGTGCCGAAGTGCTGCAGGCCGAGGTGATGGAATAGTTGATGCCCTTGATGCCGAAGTTGGTGGACAGGCAGGCCGACACGGTGGAGCTCATGCAGCGCGTGACCTGGTAGGGACCCACGCGGCGTATGCCCTTGCTGCGCAGGATGTCGGCCGCCTCGATCTGGTTGGCGGGCGAGCCGCCGCCCGAGCCCATGATGAGCCCGGTGCGCGGGTGCGACACCTGTTCGGGCGTGAGGCCCGATTCGGCAATGGCGTTGGCCAGCGCAATGTGGGCATAGGCCGCCGCATCGCCCATGAAGCGCAGCTGCTTGCGGTCGATCAGCGCTTCCAGATCGATCTGGGGCACGCCGGCCACGCGGCTGCGCATGCCCAGCTCAGCGAACTGCGGCATGGCGCGGATGCCCGAGCGGCTTTCACGCAGGGACTGCGTGACCGTTTCCATGTCGTTGCCGATGCACGAGACGATGCCCGTGCCCGTGATGACCACCCGTTTTGTCATGCTGCGGCTCCTTGTGCTGCGCCGTCTACCTCGCGTTTGAACAGGCCCACACGCAGGTCGTTGGCCACGTAGATTTCCTTGCCATCGGCCAGCAGGCGGGCGTCGCCAATGGCCATGACCAGCTTGCGCTTGATGACGCGCTTGATGTCGATTTCGTAGGTGACGAGCTTCACACCAGGGCCCACCTCGCCGGTGAACTTGACCTCGCCCGCACCCAGCGCACGCCCGCGGCCAGGCAGTTGCAGCCAGGTCAGGTAAAAACCGATGAGCTGCCACATGGCGTCGAGCCCCAGGCAGCCGGGCATGACGGGGTCGCCCTGGAAATGGCAGGCAAAGAACCACAGATCGGGCTTGACGTCGAGTTCGGCGCGGATTTTCCCCAGCCCGTGCGCTCCGCCATCGCTGTCGATGTGGGTGATGCGGTCAAACATCAGCATGGGTGGCAGCGGCAGACGCCCGCTGTCAGCGCCGAACAGTCGGCCCTCGCCCGAGGCAATCAATTGTTCGTAGGAAAAGGAATCTGCCATTTTCAGTCGTGCTCCAGAACAGCGGCCGTGCCGCTTCAATAATTCACCGTTCGCAACCCCTGCTCACAGTTGCAGGGCTCCATTATCAAGGCACAACACGGTCCATGGCCCGCATACCCGCCGATTGAACCGCTGGCCAACCGCGACAGCCCCCTTTGTTGCCTGATCTGAATCAAGGTGCGGCAGGCCCGCAACCCACGCCAGCCTGCCGTCTCAGCGCCGCAAGCGCCTGCGCCGCGCAAGCGCAGCCCCTGCGACCACGCAAAAGCCTACCGCCCACAGGGGTGCCAGGCCCCAGCGTGCCACCCACCAGGCATAGGGCGTGATGCCCCAGCCGTCTTGCGCGCTGAGCCCGCGCCCCTGCACCTGGCCGGTCAGCACCCCCCGGGTGTGGCGTTCCAGCGCATGGGTGACCACGCCCCGGTGGTCGATGATGGCGGTGGCACCGGTGTTGGTGGCGCGCACCATGGGGCGCTCGAACTCCAGCGCGCGCATGCGGCTGATCTGCAGGTGCTGGTCGATGGCAACCGTGTTGCCGAACCAGCCGATGTTGCTGAAATTGACAAACAGCGTGGGGGCGCTGGCCGGATCGGCAAAACGCGCGCCCAGCTCTTCGCCAAACAAGTCCTCATAGCAGATGTTGGGCGCAATGCGCTGGCCCGCCCAGGCAAAGGACGGCTGCCCGATGGCGCCCCGGTTGAAATCGCCCAGGGGAATGTTCATCATGGCCGTGAACCAGCGGAAAAACGGCGGAATGAACTCGCCAAACGGCACCAGGTGGTGCTTGTCGTACTGGTAGGGGGCCGGCTGCGCGGGTTTCAGGCCGAGCACCGAATTGGTGTAGCCCTGCACTTCATCGCCCATCGGAATGCCCACCAGCGCCGCCTGCGGGCCCTGGCCGAAACGCGCCGCCAGCCCCTCCAGGTAACCCGGCGTGAGTTGCTGCGGCAGCAGCGGAATGGCGGTTTCCGGCGCCACGACAAGGCTTGCCTTGGCAGACCGCAGTGCATCGGCATACCACCGCAGGGCCAGCGGCACGCCGCTGCCGGGCTGGAATTTTTCGTCCTGCGGGATGTTGCCCTGGAGCAGCGCCAGGCTGATCGGTGGCGGCGGCGGCAGCGCCGGTGTGTGGCACAACTCAATGGCGCATTGGCGCTGCAGGCCCGCACCCACCAGCACCAGCGCACCCAACGCTACCAGCACCCAGGCACGCAGGCGCAGGAAATCGCCGGGGCGCGCCTGCGCCAGCAGCATGGCCAGCACCGCTGCCACGCAACCGACGCCGTACACGCCCACGGTGCGCGCCAGCGCACTCAGGGGCCCCTGCACATGGGCATAGCCGCCGGCGCCCCATGGAAAACCCGTCCACAGCGTGCCGCGTGCCAACTCCGCCAGCATCCAGATCGCTCCGAAAACAATAGCTGCCAGCGCGCGATGAGTGGGTGCCAGACGCGAAAAAAGCGCCAAAACCGCTGCATAGTAGCCCCCCAGAAAGCCCGCCAGCCCCAGCACGGCCACCACCGCCAATGGCGCCGCCAGGCCGCCGTAGTGGTGCATGGAAATGAACAGCCACCAGAAGGTGGCCGCCATCCAGGCCGTGGCAAACACCCAGCCCAGGCCCGCCGCCCGGCGCCAGGGCGTTGGTACGCGCACCAGCCAGGCCAGCACCGCCAGCGACAGGATCTGCAGCCACCATTGCGGCTCGCCGCTCCACGGCAGGGCCAGGGACAGGGCCTGCGCCACGCCCGCCGCAGCGGCCAGACAGGCCTGCCCCGCAAGCGCAGCAACCGGCAGGCGTTGCAGCCGGGCCATCAGCCGGAGGTGCTGTCTTCGCCGATGCGCGACACCTTGAACCAGCGCACGGCGCCGCCCTTGGTGTGCAGCACCACAAAGTGCAGGCCGCACAGCTGCAGGTGTTCGCCCCGCTTGGGCACATGCCCCATTTCGTGGGCGATCAGGCCGCCCACGGTGTCAAAGCTTTCCTCGGGATCACTGCCTTGCAGGGTGATGCCAAAGGCCTCGGCCACGCGTTCGATGGGGGTGTCGCCGCTCACGCGGTAGGTATGGTCGGCCAGGCCGAAGATGTCGCCCTCGTCCTCGGGAATATCGAACTCGTCTTCGATCTCGCCCACGATCTGTTCCAGCACGTCCTCGATGGTGATCAGGCCCGCCACCCGGCCGAACTCGTCGATCACGATGGCCAGATGGTTGCGGTTGCCGCGGAACTCGCGCAGCAGGTCGTTCAGGCCCTTGCTTTCCGGCACGAAGGCGGCCGGGCGCAGCAGGGCGCGGATGTTCAGCTCGGGCGCCCGCTGCAGCTTGAGCAGGTCCTTGGCCATGAGGATGCCGATGATGTTTTCCCGCTCGCCCTGGTACACCGGAAAACGCGAGTGCGCGGTGTTGATGACCAGGCGCAGCAACTCGTCAAAGGGCGCCTCGATGTTGACGAGGTCCATGCGTGGTGCGGCCACCATCACGTCGCCGGCCGTCATGTCGGCCATGCGGATGACGCGCTCCAGCATCACGCGGGAGTCGGCGCCAATGACTTCGTTGTCCTCGGCCTCGGCCAACGTCTCGATGAGTTCTTCGGTGGAGTCCGGTCCGGGATGAATGAACTCGGCCACCTTTTGCAGGAAAGTGCGCTTGTCTTCCTTTTCGGGCAGGCGCTGGGGGTGCGGGTCAGACACTGTCTTGGAGTGCAGGACGTGCGGTAGTTGAACAGACCCCTAGGATAGCGGATTGTCATGACACCGCCCGCGCCTCAGGCGGGCAACGGCCCTATTCGGCCGACTGGTGGCGTCCGTGCTGCACGCCCTTGCGCACTTCCTGCACCCCGGCCAGGAAGTTCCAGAACTGCTTGGCCTGGCGCTTGAGCCGGTAGTCCATCTCGGCGAATTGCTGCTCGACGATTTCGGTCATGCGCGTGTCCAGGCTGGCGGGCGGAATCTGCAGGTAGGCCTCGGACTCGGAGCCGTCGCGCTGCACCGTGGCGCCCGCATTGCGAGCGATCTTGAGCATGGCGGTGTTTTCCGTCAGCGCATGGATGAACACCATGCTCACCCCTGCGTTGCGGGCATGCATGATGGCGCGGTCAAACAGGCGTGCACCAAACCCCCGGCCCCGTGCCTGCTTGAGCACCGACACGCCAAACTCGGCGCATTGCTTGTGCTCGGGGTGCTCGGCAAACGCCAGATGGGCCATGGCGATGAGTTCCAGGTGGCGGTTGTAGATGCCAAAGATTTCGTCACGGTCGAAATCGAGCCGCTCGGTGTAGCGGCGGATCTGCTCGTCCGTGGCGGCATAGCCAAAGCGCAGGTAGCGGTCGGGCGGCTCCAGCCGCAGCAGATGCTGCGTGATGCGCTCGCGGTAGGAAGGGCCCAGCGAACGGATGGGCACCATCAGCGGAGTGGATGCGGGGGCATCATCCAGCGAAGGGCCGGCAAAGGGCGCCAGCATTTCTTTGCTGGCGTCCCACGAAGCCCTGAGCCAATCTTTGGTTGCGATCATGGTATGGAATTTAAGGGTTTTCCCTCATTTATTCCAGCACTTTTGCTGCGCTGCAACAAAATAGAGACGAACATCCAATCAGGACAAAAACCGTGATATCCAACACAGACAATGCGCCATAAGCTATTGAATTGATAGCCACTGTTACAAAAAAACCCGCCCCGAGCGCCCCGGGACTCACACCGGCACGGCGGTGGTGGCCTTGACCCGGTCGAGCACAAAGCTGGTCTTGCAGTCCTGCACGCTGGGGTGTTTGAGCAGCGTGTCCATGATGAAACGGCTGTAGTGCGCCATATCGGCCACCACCACCCGCAGCAGGTAATCCATCTCGCCGGTGAGCGCCGCGCACTCCACCACTTCGGGCCAGGTCTGCACGCTGGCGCGGAACAGGTCCATGGGGTTGCGCTTGTGGCTTTCGGTGTGTTTTTCGAGGCGCACATTGAGGTAGGCCGTGAGCCCCAGCCCCACGGCCTCGGGCCGGACCAGGGCCACATAACGGGCGATCACGCCGCTGTCTTCCAGGCGCTTCACGCGCCGCAGCACGGCACTCGGCGACAAGCCCACCTGCTCGCCAATCACATCGTAGGTTTCGCGCCCGTTGTCCTGCAGGCGGCGCAGGATGGCCCTGTCCAGCTTGTCGAGTGCGTTGGCATCGTTCATTGCGCAGGATTCTACGAACGAACACCCGCAATGCCCATTGCGGCGAAGAGGCGGCGCACGCCCCGGCCCTGCGCGGACTGCAACCCACCGCTGCGGCACGCCGCCAAAGCCGGCGAATAGCTCCAAAAAACGGCGCGGAATTATCAACATCCTTCATTCGTCAAATATTGATTTTGCGCATGATTCCTGCAAACAGTACGCCACTGCGTCTTCAATTCGCCAGAAACATGAGGGCTTGCGCGCCTACAGTGCACAGCATTCCACATTTCTGGCCGGAGACAACATGAACGCAGCATTGCCGCAACAAGCCACGCAGGACACCGCCGCCTGGGAGAACCCCATGGGCACGGACGGGTTCGAATTCATCGAATTCGCGGCGCCCGATCCGCAAGCCATGGGCAAGGTGTTCGAGGGCATGGGCTTCAAGCCGGTGGCGCGCCACCGCCACAAGAACGTGCTGCTGTACCGCCAGGGTGAGATCAACTTCATCATCAACGCCGAGCCCGACAGCTTTGCCCAGCGCTTTGCCCGCCTGCACGGCCCCAGCGTCTGCGCCATTGCCTTTCGCGTGCACGACACCAAGGCCGCCTACGAGCGCGCGCTGGGCCTGGGCGCCTGGGGCTACGCGGGCGTGGCCGGCCCGGGCGAGCTGAACATCCCCGCCATCAAGGGCGTGGGCGACAGCCTGATCTACCTGGTGGACCGCTGGCGCGGCAAGAACGGCGCCCAGCCCGGCGACATCGGCAACATCGGTTTCTTTGACGTGGACTTCGAGCCCCTGCCCGGCGTGTCGGCCAACGAGGCCCTGAACCCCGTTGGCCACGGCCTCACCTACATCGACCACCTCACGCACAACGTGCACCGTGGCCGCATGAACGAATGGGCCGACTTCTACGAGCGCGTGTTCAACTTCCGAGAAATCAAATACTTCGACATCGAGGGCCAGGTCACGGGCGTCAAGAGCCGGGCCATGACCAGTCCCTGCGGCAAGATCCGCATCCCGATCAACGAAGAGGGCAAGGAAAAGGCCGGCCAGATCCAGGAATACCTGGACATGTACAAAGGCGAGGGCATCCAGCACATCGCCATGGGCTCGGACAACCTCTACGACACGGTCGATGCGTTGCGCGCCAGCGGCGTGCGCCTGCTCGATACGCCCGACACCTACTACGAGCTGGTCGAAAAACGCATCCCCGGCCACGGCGAGCCGGTGGAAGCGCTGCACCAGCGCAAGATCCTCATCGATGGCGTGGCCGGCAAGCTGCTGCTGCAGATCTTCAGCGAGAACCAGCTGGGCCCGATCTTCTTCGAGTTCATCCAGCGCAAGGGCGACGATGGCTTTGGCAACGGCAACTTCAAGGCGCTGTTCGAAAGCATCGAGCTCGACCAGATCCGGCGCGGCGTGCTCGAAGGCAGGAAAGACTGAACGGGAGCCGGCCATGGCCACCGAACCCGTCGTCTATGGCGCCAGCGCGCGCCCTCCGCGCGGCGACTACACGCGCGCCGCTGCCGACTACACCTGCCCGCAGAACTTCGCGGCCTATACCGCCGCCGACCACGACACCTACCGGCGCCTGTACGAGCGCCAGTCGGCCCTGCTGCCCGGCCTGGCCAGCGAGGCCTTCGTGGCGGCCCTGCCCTCGCTGGGCATCAAGGACCATATCCCGCGCTTCGAGGAAATCAACGAGCGCCTGTACCGCGCCACGCGCTGGGAGATCGTGGCCGTGCCAGGGCTGATTCCCGAAGTGCCGTTCTTCACCCTGCTGGCGAACCGCCAATTCCCGGTGACGGACTGGATCCGCACGCCCGCCGAGTTCGACTACATCGTCGAGCCCGACATCTTTCACGACCTGTTCGGCCATGTGCCGCTCCTGTTCAACCCGGTGTTTGCCGACTACGTGCAGCGCTACGGCCAGGGTGGCCTGAAAGCGCAGCAACTGGGCGCCTGCGAAATGCTCAGCCGCCTGTACTGGTACACGATAGAGTTCGGCCTGATCCGCGAGGCAGGTGGGCTGCGGGCGTATGGGGCAGGCATTCTCAGTTCATCGGGCGAACTGGCGTATGCGGTACAAAGCCCCGAGCCCCAGCGCCTGCCCCTGCAACTGGAGCGCACGATGCGCACGCGCTACAAGATTGACACGTACCAGCAGACGTACTTTGTGATCGACAGCTTCGAGCAGTTGTTTGACATGACAGCGGGGGACTTTGCGCCGATTTATGAGCAACTGCGGGGGTTGCGGGAGTTTGCGGCGGATGAGAGGGAAGGGGTGGTGGTTTGATTTTTTGAGTCTCATTGGGCTCTGGCGCTTATTCAGCAAATGGCGGTAGCTATTACTTTTGATAGCAAGCCTTTCCGTGACCGTTCAGGCTGAGCTTGCCTGTCCTGAGCTTGTCGAAAGGTCGAAGCCTGGGCTTGAGCATCGGTTTGTTTGCGTGCTTTTGCTAGGGACGGAGGCCGGGTCTCGCCCCGGCGGGCGAGGTACTTTTCTTTGCTTCGCCAAAGAAACGTACCCAAAAGAAAGGCGACCCTACAGGCTGCGTCCCTGCGCTTCGCTGCGGGCAACCTGCGGTGCTCGCGTCCAGCGGGGTCTCGCTCGAACTCGCTCCACTGCGTTGCGCTCAGACAATCGCGAGCCCTGATCCGCTGGCCGCTGCGCTCCTCGGCGCATCCTGAAGGGAACCCAAACAAACATCCCTTCGGGCCATCGCTGCGCTCGGCCCAGTCTGCGCAGCGCGTGGCGCTTGCGCCCGCGAGATGGGGCCGAGCGCAGCGATGG